>CAXTNS010000550.1:0-4808 GCA_964245465.1 uncultured Thermoanaerobaculia bacterium | reverse complement strand
TGGGATAGGTCGTGGCGGTCACCCGGTCGAGAGCATCCACGGATCGCGCCATGACGATCCCCCGTGCGTCGATCTCGGTGACCAGCTCGCCGTGCTCGCCGTAGGCGTAGGTGGTGGTGCCCGAGGCGGGTGAGACCTGGGAGGTCATCAGGTCGCGGTCGCTGTAGGCGTAGGTGGTGACGTTCCCCTCGGCGTCGGTGACCCGGGTCAAGTGGTCCTGGATGTCGTAGCCATAGGAGGTCACGGCGGTGCCGCCTCCCGCCCCCGTCCAGGGCTGGGTCAGCGAGGTGAGGCGGTTCAGGGCGTCGTAGGCGTAGAGCTGGGTCGGGTTCGGGTTGGACGCCCTGGGGTGCTTGGCGTCCCAGACCTTTTCCAGGTTGCCATCGCAGTCGTAGGCGTACTCGGTGACGGTGCCGTCCGCGTGGACGGTCTTGTCCAGGTGGCAGCGCGAGGAGTAGAGGAAGTCGGTGAAGGACTCGGTCACCCAGGCCGCGCCGTTCCAGCGCTGGAGCTGCTCCTTGATGCGGTGGCCGTAGGCGTCGAGCGTGTAGAGGGTGCGCTCGCCGGGTGTGGCGGCGTCGGGCTTCCTCTCGATCGAGACCAGCCGGCCCGCGGGGTCGTAGCCGTACTCCAGGACGTTGCCCCGGGGAAGGATTGTGCGAAACAGGTCCCCGAAGGCGTTGTAAACATGGGCGGTGACCAGATCCCCGGCCGCCGTGGCGCCCTTCTGGGTGACCGAGGTGACCCGGTTCAGGTTGTCGTAAACGGTGACGGTCTGGACGCCGTTGGGATCGGTTTGCGAGGTCTGCCGGTTGAAGCCGTCGTAGCCGAAGGATGTGGCCCCCACGATGGGATCGCTCCTTGTGAGCGGCAGGAGGCTGCCTCGCGCGGGATCGTAGGTGTAGCTGGTCTGGTCCGCCGTGCCGTGGCCGGGCGGGTCCACAATGAGCGGCTGGCCGGCGGCGTTGTAGGTGCTCTGGGTCGCGTAGCTGAAGCTGCTGCCGGCTTCGGCCCCTTCGATCGTGCGGGTCTGGAGGTCTCCGGCGGAGTTGTAGGAGAAGATCGTGGTCCGCAGCGCGCCTCCTCCAGAAGTCGAAGGCATCTCGATCCGTGTGGGGAACAGAGGGAAACCGGCGTTGCCGTACTGGTAGGTGGTCACCCGTGCCAGCGGCGTCCCCGCGGCCTCGGTCTTCGAGATCATCTGCCCCTTGGAGTCATAGGAGTATTGGGTCATGAGGCCGCGGCCGTCGGTCCTCTGGGTAGGCAGGAGCGGGTTGGCCGGGTCGGCGTAGGTCATCTGGGCGTTGGGTCCTACGCCACAGGCGGGGCAGTCGCCTTGAATCCCGGTGACCTTGGGAACGTCGCTGACCGTGTCGCGGGCCACGTCGTAGGTGGTGATCTGGCCGAGGGGATCGGTGACCTGGGTCTGGGTCGGCATCACCGGGTTGTTGTAGCTGAAGGTGTAGAGATCGACGACGTTGGGACCGGTCACGACGGGATCACCCCCCCACGCCTTGATGACGTTGCCGGAGGCGTCGTACTCGCAGGCGCCCTCGATCCGCCGGACCAGGTTGGTGGCGATCAGGTCCCATCGCGTGAGCTGGCCGGCGGCGTAGAACAGCTCCCAGGCCGTGCCGTCCGGCCGGTCCACCCGGACGAGGTCGTCGCCGTTCCAGGTGTAGAGCCAGGCGCGGGTGAGGCTTCCTCCTACGCCCACCTCGGTAATGGAGGCCAGCTTGCCCGAGGAGTGATAGCCGAAGGTCTCGCTTCGCCCGTCCGGGAAGGTGACGGAGGCGAGTTGGCCGGCACCGTTGTAGGTTCCTGCCTTGGCGTTGCCGTTGCGGTCGGCCGTCCGGGTCCAGCGTCCGGTCGCGTCGAAGGTGTGCACCCTGCCGTCCAGCTCAACGAGCTCCCAGCCGGTGGCCGTACGGCGGAGCGTGCGCTTCTCGTCGCTCGGCGAGACCGTGCCGTAGACCCCGCCCGCAAGGCTGCTCCACTCGCGGAAGGTGGCGTCGGCCTCGATCAGCCAGACATGCGAGTCGTTGGGATCGGGGACGATCCTCAGGGCGTAGCTGTGCGCCCAGTTCCGCCCCAGGACCGGCGTCCACGCGGCCGAGCCCGGCAGGCCGGCGCTGCCGGCGCCGCCCGTGGCGTAGTAGAGGTGCGCGCCCGCCCCTTCGAGCTTGCAGGCGAGGCCCTTGCCGGTCAGGCTGGCCCCGCAGCCGCCGCCGGTCGCGATGCAGTCTGTGCACCTCTTGCAGGTCTTCTTGCGCGGGACCGGACAGCCCAGCAGGCTCTGCACTGCCGGCACGGAGAGGTCGACGTCGGGCACGTCGGTCCGCCTCTGGCAGCTCCCACCGCCGTTGCAGGCCACCACGCTCGCTGAATACTTCTTGAGCGCACTGTTGCCCGCCAGGTTGCCGCAGGTCAGGCCCCCCACCTCCAGGAAGACCCGGAACTTGTCCCACGAGCCGGAATGGCACAGCCCCGTCCGCGCCATGAGATTGGACGGCGGCGGGCTGGTGCTGAACAGATGGGCGTCGGCCGTGCAGAGCGTGGCGACATTCCGGTTCCCAGGGACGTCCACCGCAAACTCCGCGCGGACCTTGAAGGTGCCGCCTCCCTGGGGAGTGACGGTCGTCTGGACCGGATTCATGCCTACCACCGGCGTGTTGCAGAACAGGCTGAGACAACCGGGGGCGTTGGGCAGATCGCCGGAGATCTGCTCGATGCCGCAGGTGACCCCGTTCGGACAGAGCCCGCAACCTACCTGTCCGCATTGCGCATGAGCCGGGGCGGTGAAGAGTCCCCCCGGAAGACAGAACAACAGAACCAGCCCGCTCCGGTGTGGGAAGGTCATTGTTGATCCTCAATTAAATAACACAAGGGTAACACAGGCCCATCACTGGGAAGCTGTCCGGTTTCCACACGGTTCTTACAGGGATAACAAGCCAACCCAGGCCTGCGGGTTTCCGCCTGGACAGTGCTGGGACCGAAACCGGAATTTTTCTCAGCGATTCACAACGGACTCGATGGAGCCTGGGGGGCCCCTACTTCATCCCTCTCCATTTCCCTGGCGCGGCAGCGGCCGCTTCTCCTCCTGGGAGCTGGTCCGGTCGCGAGCTTCCATGATCTGGCGCACGTCGCGGCGAAGGTCTTCCAGCATCCTTTCGATGTCTTCCCGCTGAAGAGGAGCGGCCTCAGGCTTGGGTTCCGGCACCGGGGGCGAAGGCGGCGGATCGAGCAGCCGGCCGGGACGGATGGGGCCCAGCATCCGGTCGAGGCGGTCGCGGGCAGGTGTGCGGGCCGGCAGCTCGGGATAGGCCAGCTCAAAGAACTCCCGCACGTCGAGGCCGACCGCCCTCACGACGGCCAGGAGGAACTCGAGCTTGGGCTCGCCCTCGCCCTTGAAATACCTCACGAGGCTGGCCAGCGGGACTTCGGCCTTGCGCGCAAGCGCGGCGTTGTTGAATCCCAGGGTCCGTGCGACGACGCGGACCAACTCCATCAGTTGCATGGCCTCCTGGTGGGCAAGCGAGGAAGAGCTCTCAGATTCGGGTTCCATCTCATGGAGTTTAGCCTTGGCTCGCTCCTGAATCAAGAGAGTATCAGTGATCTGCATTGACTCATGGTGAGCTCAATGCTATAAATAGGTGCCCTAAGTTCTCACGGAAGAGAATTTGGAGGAGGAGAGATATCATGCCTGACACGCCCGAGCCCGTCTTGTCCGATCTGACGGCCTTCAGCGAGGCCACCCGCAAGCAACTCTACGAGCAGGTGGCGGAAACACAGTTCAACTTGGCGGAGGCCGATCAGACCCCGGATCAGGCCGGGCTCCAGGTCATCTGGTTCGCCGGGCGCTGGTTCGCGACGTGGCTCGATCTCGGGGAGCCGGCTACGCTGCCGCTCCGCCAGCGATTCAGGATCTTGAGGATCGGCGTGCGGCAGGACCAGCCGTCCGGCATCGAGCTGTACGAGGTCTGAAGCCGTTCGCTCTGGGAGGCGAGCGGGTGGGCCGGCGAGGCGAGCCTCCGGCCCCGTAAGGCGAGGGGCCGGCCCCGGGGTGTGAAGGGTGTGCCTGGCGAGGCGGCCCGTGGCCCGGCCGGGCGAGGGATGCAGCCCATGAAGCGAGGAGCTTGCCTCCCGGGGTGGGGGTCTCGCCCCACGGAGCGAGGATCTTGCCTCGCGGAGTGACGGCTCGCCTCCCGGGACCAGCGGCTCGCCTTCCGGAGCGAACAGCGCGCCCGCCAAAACGAACGGCCGGCCCGGAAAGCCTGGCGCCGCTCGCCTCAAAAAAGCGAACGGCCGGCCCGGGGAACCGGACCGGCCGTGCCTTGTCTCTATGTAAAGCGGTCCAACGCCGGCGGGAGACCGCCGGCAGAGACCGGGCTTTAGTACATGCCACCCATGCCGCCGCCCGGCATTCCGCCCGGCATGCCGCCCTTGTCTTCCTTCTCCTTGATCTCGGAGACCATGGCCTCGGTGGTGAGCATGAGGCCGGCGATGGAAGCGGCGTTGAGCAGAGCGGTCTTGGTGACCTTGGCGGGGTCGATGACGCCGGCGGCGACCAGGTCCTCGAACTTGCCGTTGGCCGCGTTGTAGCCGCTGGTGCCGTTGGTGGTGAGAAGCTGCTTGACGATGACGGAGCCCTCCTCGCCGGCATTGATGGCGATCTGGCGGGCCGGCTCCTCGAGAGCGCGGCGGACGATGTTGACGCCCACCTTGACGTCACCCTCGGCCTCGACACCCTCGACGGCCTTGATGGCGCGCAGCAGGGCCACGCCGCCGCCCGGGACGATGCCCTCTTC
>CAXTNS010000549.1:0-4812 GCA_964245465.1 uncultured Thermoanaerobaculia bacterium | reverse complement strand
CCGCCGGCACCGTGCAGAGGAGTCCCCTCGCCGCTGAACGGGCAAGCCAGGCCGTGACGGCGAAGATCCCCAGGAGCGACAGGACCAGCGACTCGACCTGGGTGGAGACTACGGCGCCGATCAGGGCCTGGCTCACGGCCACGTCGCCCGCGAAGCCCAGGCGCAGGCCGTGAGGGGACAGATTCCGCTTCTCCCAGGCGCGGAGGTTGGCCATCAGGTGGCGGGTATCCGCGTAGTTCGAGCCCTTGAGGAAGACCGTCGCCAGCCCCCTGGAACGGTCAGGAGTCACGATCCGGCGCAGGCGCTCCTCTCCCAGGGCTCGCTCCGAGTTGTTCCAGAGGATGCGCGCGGCGTCCTGCGACTCGGGTAGCCTTCGCGCCCCGGGGTCGTCCGGCGCCATGAGGAACGCCGCCGTCTCCAGAAAGCGCGCCGGCCCCAGCACGCCGCCCACCCCGGGCTGTCCGGCCAGGAATGCTTCGAGGGCCTTCACCCGGGTCAGCGTGGCCGGCACGGTGAGCGGCTCGAGGTCGAGCTCCCAGCGCAACCGGTCTCCAGGGCCGGGCGCCATCCAGAAGCGCGGTGAGCCGCCGTTCAGGGGCCAGCCGAGGACCAGCCGGTTTCCTTCCAGCCGGGCCGATTCCACCCACGAAGACCACTGCCGGGACGGTCCATAGAGCGTGATCCGGCTGCCCAGGAGCGCCTCCGGCCGCGTCCCGGGAGGCGCCGGCAAGGCCAGGAAACGGTCACCCACCACGGCGCCCTCCACCTCGCCGGTTTCGTGGATGGGCTCGGCCTCCACGACCACCTGGAGGATATGGGCACCGCGGAAATCCTCGTCGAATCGGTGCATCGAGCGGGCGAAGGGGCTGGCGGGAGCGAAGCCGTCCACCCAACTGTCCTGCAGCTCGACCCGCCGCACGCCGTCCAGGGAGAGGAGCACCAGGACCGCGGTCCCCGCCAGCACGGCCCGGCGGCGGCGGACGGCGAAGGCCGCCAGCCGGCCCAGGGCGGTTCCGATCCCCAGAGCCGTTCCCGCTGCCCCCGGTTGCCGGCGCGGCGCGATCCATCCCGGCGGCAGGAGGGCGAGCACGGCGGGGATCACGGTGAGCGAGGCGAGCAGGCAGAGGAACACGCCGGCTCCCGAGAAGAGACCGAAGACCTGCACGGGTCCGATGGAGGAAAACGAGAAGGACAGGAGGCCCACGGCCGTGGTGACCGCCGCCTGGATCATGGGCGCCTCCACCTCCTCCACTGCGGTGCGGGCCAGCTCCGCGCGGCCGGTCTCCCGCCCTTCCCAGTAGAGGGCGGCGTAGCGCCGGAACACGTAGACCTCGCTCGCCGTCGCCATCGCCAGAAGGAGCACCGGCAGCACCGCCGTCGTGAGGTAGACCGGCACTCCGAGCCAGCCCATGAGGCCGAACACCACCCCCAGACAGATCCCCACCTTGAGGAGCGGCAGCAGCGCCGCCACCGGCCTCCGGAAGCCGACGAGGAAAACCATCCCCATCACCGCCAGAGAGAGGGGCACCAACCCGAGGCGGCCTTGGGCTCCCTGCGCCTCTTCTCCCAGCCAGGACGGGGGAATCCCGAGGTCCGCCAGGATGTGGCTTCCCAGCAACACCTCGGCCACGGGCGCCCCCAGCACCTCGACGCGGTCCCGTGCTGGGACGTGCACCGCCACGGCCCGGCTCACCTGGCGGTAGAGCGCCTGCCGGTCCGCGCCGGGAGGTACGCCGGCCAGGACCGCCGCGCTCGCGCCACCCTCCCCCACCAGGGTGCCGTCGTAGACGCCGATCCGCCGCAGATCCGAGCGCAGCTCGGCCAAGGCCTCCGGCGTTTCAGGCACGGGATCGAGAAAGGTGCGCCGCTGGAGGCTCCCGGGGCGGAACCGGAGGCCCTGCTCCGTGGCCAGGCTGGTGACGTCCGCCGGCCCCATGCCGGGAATCCGGGCGAGCTCCGCCGTCAGGTCGCGCACGAAGCGCAGCGTCGCCGGATTGAAGATTCCATCCGGATGCTCCGTGCGCACCACCACCACCATGGGGTCGCGGATACCGAACGCCCGGCGGATCTCCCCGTCGTAGCGCACGGCCGGCGCTCCTGGGGGGACCAGGGCGTGGCCGTCCGTGCGCAGCTCGAGCCGGCCGAGGCCCGGAACCGCGGCGGCCGTCAACAAGGCCGCCGTGGCCAGGGTCCGCCAGGGGTGCCGGACCGCGGTCTGGGACAGGAAGCTCACGCCCTTAATTGCAGGGATCGGGCTGGCCTATCGCCATATTGATCGAGCCCGCCGTGGTCCCACCGAAACCGGCGAGCTTGCCCCTCGGGGAGCCTATGAACCGGATGGTGTAGCCGACCTGGAAGTTGCTTTCGACCTTGAAGTTCCCGTTGGCCTGGAGAGTCAACGTGGTCTGGCCGGGACTCGGCTGGCCGTTGTTCGTGCCGCCCACGACCTCGAACAGGTCGAAGTCGGGATCACCGGTGATTGAGCCCTCGAGGCGCAGCATGTCCGTGGTGAAGGTCTGCACCGGGTCGCCCGGCGTGCGCTTAGCCGTGGCGGTCTCCACCTCCAGGGGGACGTTGATCGTGCGGCTCCAGCCCTGCAATGCGCCCGTGCCTGTCAACCGGAACGTTCCCAACGAGCTGAATTTCTCGACTTCGCCGCCCAGTGGACCGCCGGGGAAGTTGCAGTTGCCGGGGCCCTGGCGGCAGAAGAACTTGTGGTGGCTCACGTCCAGAATGATTGTCGTGTTCGGCGGCAGACCGTTGAGCATCTTGTGGAGATCCGTAGGGCTCACATAGCCGCCGCAGCCGGTGGGCGGCAGCGTCACCGTACCCGTGCCGTTGTCCGGCACGACACACACAGCGGCCTGGACCGCCCCACCGGTGAGCGCGAGACTCAGACCCACGAGCGCCATGCCTCTCCAGATCCTTTGCGTCTTCATCACGATGTTCTCCTTCTTCAAGGGTTATTGGCGGGGCCGGACTGCGGTCCAATACCGAGGCCGGAAGCACCCTTGAAAACCTACAGTGCTTTGAAAGCTTAAATGCGAGCCACTCCCCTGCCTGGGATACAATCCCGCGTCCTGGAGAACCCGGAGGACCCGACGCGCATGGAATTTCAGGGCACCGAACGCTACTACCTGGACCCCGAGCTGGGGGCCATCGTCAACATGGCGATCGCCATGGAGAAGCCGCTCCTCCTCACTGGCGAGGCCGGCACCGGCAAGACGCAGCTCGCCTTCGAGATCAGCCGCTCGCTTGGGCTTTCGATCGAGACCCTGCGCTGCAAATCCACCATCAAGGGCGAAGAGGCCTGCTACGTCCAGGACACCGTGCTGCGCCTGAACGACGCCCGCTTCGGCACCGCCAGCACGGGCCGCGACGTCGACAACTTCTTCGACTACGTGATCTGGGGTCCCATCGGCCGCGCCTTCCGCAGCGAGGAGCGCGTCGTCCTCCTGCTCGACGAGATCGACAAGACCGAGTCCGACGTGCAGGACAACCTCCTCGACGTGCTGGAGGACTGCGAGTTCACCATCCGCGAGGTCAACCAGGTCACCCGAGCCAAGATCCGGCCCGTCATCATCATCACCTCGAACGCCAAGCGCGAGCTGTCCGATCCCTTCCTCCGGCGCTGCTACTGCCACCCCATCGCCTTCCCCAGCCCGGAGCAGATGCGGGAGATCGTCAACCTCCACTTCCCCGACCTCGACAAGGGCCTTCTGGACGCCGCCCTCGGCATCTTCTACGAGCTGCGGGGCCGGGGATTCGAAAAGCCGCCCGCCACGAGCGAGTTGCTCAACTGGCTGGGCGCCCTCAAGCACTCGCGCATCACCCCCGACCGGCTCAACATCCCTTACGTGGGCACCCTGCTCAAGCGGACCGAGGACATCCTCGCCCACCGCAGCGGCGGCGGAAAGCGCGCCCGGGTGAACTGAAGGCGGACGACTGAGGGCGATGTTCCTCGACAACTTCATCCTCTGCCTGCGGGAGTACGGCGTGCCGGTCTCCATGACCGACGCCATCGACTTCTACAAGGGGATGGAGCGGGGCCTGGCGCCGGACCTCGACTCCCTCTTCCTCTTTGCCCGCCTCTCCTTCGTCCGCCGCGTCGAGCACATGGACGCCTACGAGCGGGCCTTCGCCTTCCATTTCTATGGGATCGACCTGCCGCGGGTGGCCGAGGGGGACCCGGAGCTGCTCAACACCCCGCAGTTCCGGGAGTGGCTGAAACAGGCCATCCGGAAGGGAGAGCTGCCGGCCCATGCCATGTGGACCCTGCCGCCGGGCGAGCTCATGAGGCGATTCTGGGAGACCGTCCGCCAGCAGACCGAGGCCCACCACGGCGGCAGCCGCTGGATCGGCACCGGCGGCAACTCGCCCTTCGGCCATTCCGGCAACGCGAGCGGCGGCGTCCGGGTGGATGCTCCTGGAGCAGAAACCGGCCGGCGCTCAGCTCTGAAGGTGATCGGAGAGCGGCGCTATATCGATTACTCGGACGACAACAGCCTCAAGGGCGCCAACCTCTCCCAGGCCCTGGCCTCTCTGAAAAGCCTCAAGCCCTCCGGTCCGCGGGACGAGTTGGACCTCGACGCCACCATCTACCAGAGCGCGAGGAACGGCGGCGAGATCGACCTCGTCTTCCGCCGCGCCCTGCTGGACAAGATCGAAGTCGTGCTGCTGATCGACAACGGGGGTACCTCCATGCTCCCCCACGTCGGCCTGACGCGGCTCCTCTTCGCCAAGATGCGGGACCGCTTCAAGCGCCACGACACCTATTTCTTCCACAACACCATCTACGGCTCGGTCTACAAG
>CAXTNS010000548.1:440-4819 GCA_964245465.1 uncultured Thermoanaerobaculia bacterium | reverse complement strand
CCGAACGCAACCTGGCGACCGACGACCGCTTCTGAGCGGCGCGCCCCCCAGGCCGCGCCCGCCGGGAGGGGTGTAGTAGAGCCCGGCCGCAAACTGCGGCGTGAGCCGCCAGATCTCCCTCAGGGGAACGTCGATGCGGAAGCCCGCGTAGGCGTAGTATGAGCCGTTGGAGACGGCCATACCGCCAAGGGAGGGGGAGAGGTCGGGTACCCAGCGCGGCAGCCCATGGAACCGCCGGGGAGCGAAGGAGGCCTCCCAGCCGGCTTCTGGCAGAGGGTCCCGGTTCAGGACGTTGAACCGACCAGCGCTCGCGTGGACCTCGGCCGGTCCGGCGGCACGGGCCGGGATGGCGATCAGAATCGATAAGAGAATGGACAGGAGGGCTCCCACCCTTCGCATGCTGTGGCCCTTTTTCGGGTTGAACTTTTTTGCGTCCGGTCTTCAGGAAGGACGCATTCGAGATCTGCTACGCAAGAGGATATCCCACCGGATGAGCTTGTCTTCAAGGAATGGCCTGGAACACCGACCGCTCCCAGACGGCCAGGACACCTCCCCGGTAGGGCTGGCTGAAGTCGGGCTGAGGACCGGACGGGAGGCGGCCGAGCTCCTCGACCAGCACGCCGCCAGGGTGCGACAGGAGCCAGAGATGCTCCGATCCGACCGGGATCACCTCGAACGGGCGCCGGAGCCGGCCCGGGAAATGGAACTGGCCGTGGTACTCCCCAGCCCAGGCGATCGGGCGTCCCTGGCGCTCCACCGCGGCGAGATAGCGCGCGACCGGCCCCACGTCGTAGGCTTCGCGGAAGGCTCTAGACCCGCCAGCGTAGAGGGTGGCCACCAGCAGCAGGCTCAACAGGGTCGGGAACGCCTGCCAGCCGGGCAGCAGGCGGAGGGCCACGGCGTAGGTGCGGCCGGGGAAGAGCAGCCAGACGAGGGTTGCGAGGCCCAGCAGCACGCCTGCCAGCGGCGAGACCTGCCCGGTCCAGGAGGGGAGTGAGAAACGTCCGGCAAGGAGGGGCAGGGCGGCGACCGCTACGGCGATCAGCAGCAGCACGGCCGTGGCCGGGACCGAAACCTTCCGCCTCGGGATTGGGATTGGAGCGTCCAGCAGCCGCGCGGCGAGCAGGGCGAAGCCAGGGAACAACGGCAGCAGGTAGTGAGGCTGCTTGCCGCTGATGAGAGAGAAGACCAGCAGCGACGGCAGGGTCCAGGCCAGGCAGAAGCGCGTCCCCAGGTCAGCCGCCTGCCAGCGCAGCCGTCCAGCGGACCGCCACAGGCGCGGCCAGAGCGAGTAGGGATAGAGGAGCATGGGCAGCAGGGCCAGGTACCACCACCACGGCCGCTCATGGGCGATGGAGTGGACCAGCCGCTCCTCGGTCTGGGAGAAGAGGATCGCGTTGGCATAGGCCGGCCCCCCGGCGCGCGCGGCGGGCAGGACCCAGGAGCGGCCGAGGGCGGCGGCCACGGCCACGGCCAGGAGGATTCCCCACCACCAGCGCCAGCCGGGGCGGCGATCCCTTCCCCCGCTTTTACCCAAAATGAACGGCGCGAGCACGGCCGTGAGCAACGGCACCAGGAGGGCCACGGGACCCTTGGCGAGGATGCCCAGCCCCATCGCGACCCCCACCTGGAGCCAGGGTAGCGTCTTCTCCCGGCGCCAGGCCGCTTCCAGGCTCAGCAGGGCCAGCAGCACGCAGAAGGTTACCAGCATGTCGAACATCAGCATGCCTGTGAACAGGCTCCACAGCAGCATTCCGACCAGCACGGCCGGCACCACGCGGGCCACGGCGGGCCGGTCCGGCCAGAGGCGCCGGGCCAGGGCCGCGGTCAGGAACAGGTTCACCAGCGAGAAGAGGACCGGCACCAGCCGGGGCCACCAATCCGTGACACCGAAGGTCATCCAGCCGAGTTGGACCAGCCAGAAGAGCAGGGGCGGCTTGTTGCTATAAGGGAGGCCGTTCAGATGCGGCACCAGGAGGTCGCCCCGGTTCCACATCTCCCAGGCGACCGCGGCATAGCGGGTCTCGTCAATGGGCATCAGGGGCCGGAGCAGCAGCGAGAGCCCAGCCACGAGAGCCCAGGCGGCCAGGGTGAAACCCCAGCCGGCGAGCACCCCTTTCAACGAAGCACGCAATGAATCGATCGGTTCGGCCGCGCCAGCGGCTCCCTCCCCCAGCATCAGCGCGTATCTTAATCGAGAACGAAAGGACGGCAGACTTCCGGGCTCGATTAAGATACCCCGGTGACCGTCCCCACCCCCGACATCTCCGTCGTCATCCCCGTCTTCAACGAGGAAGAGAACCTCCCCGTCCTCGCGGCCGAGCTCCAGGGCGCGTTGCAGGGGCTTGGCCGGCCGTACGAGGTCCTCTACGTGGACGACGGCAGCACCGACGGGAGTCCCGAGGTGCTGAAGCGGCTCGCCCGGGAGGATCCGACCGTGAGGATCGTCCGCCAGCGGACGAACGCCGGCCAGTCCGCGGCCTTGGACGCCGGCTTCCGCTTCGCCCGCGGCGGCGTCGTGGTCACCCTCCACGCCGACCTCCAGAACGATCCGGCGGACATCCCCCGGCTACTGGAGCACATGGCCGAGTTCGACGTCGTCTCAGGCGTGCGGGTCAACCGCCAGGATGCCTGGGCGCGGAAGGTCGCCTCCCGGATCGCCAACGGCGTGCGCAACCGGTACACCCACGACCACGTGACCGACGTGGGCTGCACCCTGCGCGCCTGCCGCGCGGAGTACCTGCGGAACATCCCCATGTTCACGGGCATGCACCGCTTCCTGCCCACCCTGCTCAAGATGGCGGGCGCGCGCACCACCGAGATCCCCGTCAACCACCGGCCGCGGCTTCACGGCCAGGCCAAATACACCATCGGCAACCGGCTCTGGCGGACCCTGGCGGACCTGTTCGCCGTGCGCTGGATGCAGAAGCGCTGGATCGACCGCCGGCTGTCCGAGGAGCGCCCGGACGATAGCCCGCAGGAGGAGGCCTCCGCTTGAAACACGAATTCATCTGGAACGTCTGGACCGCCATCGGTCTCCTCGGGCAGGGCTTCTTCTTCGCCCGCTTCTTCGTCCAGTGGATCGCCTCCGAGCGCAGGAAGGTCAGTGTCATCCCCACCGCCTTCTGGCTCTTCAGCCTGGCGGGGAGCGTGGTGCTGCTCGCCTACGGCATCCACCGGCGGGACTCCGTCATCATCATCGGCCAGATCCCGGGCTTCTTCATCTACACCCGCAACCTCTGGTTCATCCATCAGAAGGGCCAGCAACTCGCGGCGGCCCAGCCGCCCGGGGCCGAGCAGCCGTGAAGGAGGTGCGGGACGCCGCGCCGGCCAGCGGTTTCCAGCGGCGCGACCTCCTGATCCTCGCCCTGCTGGGCGCCCTGCTCTTCCTGCCGGGGCTCGGCCGGCGGGACGTGTGGAACCCGGACGAGGCCCGCTACGCCGAGGTGGCCCGCGAGATGCGGCTCTCCGGCTCCTGGGCCGTGCCGCGCCTGAACGGCGAGGTCTACACCCAGAAGCCGCCGCTCCTGTTCTGGTCGATCGCCGCCTCAGGGATGCTGACCGGAGGCATCGGCGAGACGGCCGCCCGCCTCCCCTCGGCCCTCTCGGCGGTCGGCGCCCTCCTGCTCGTCTACCTCCTCGGCGTCCGGTTCTTCGGCCGGCGCGGGGGCTGGCTCGCCGCCGCGGCCTTCGCCACCTGCTTCAAGGTCCTCTGGCAGGGGCGGTTCGGGCAGATCGACATGCTGCTCACGGCACTGGTGACCCTGGGGGTGTGGTTCTGGGTGCGCGGCTACACGGAGGAGAGGCCGCGGCTCCATCTGCTGTTCTTCGCCTGCGCGGGGCTCGCCACCCTGGCCAAGGGGCCGGTGGGCCTGCTGCCGCCTCTCCTGTCGATCTTGGCCTTCCTGGCCGTCACCCGCAATTGGGGGGAGCTCAAGCGGCTGAGGATCGGCTTCGGCCTGCTCGTCTGGGCGGCGGTGGTGCTGGCCTGGCTGGTGCCCGCCGGGCTCTCCGGGGGCGAGGAGTACCTGCGGCAGATCGTCTTCAAACAGAACGTCACGCGGTACGTGGACCCCTGGCACCACCTCGCGCCCTGGTACTACTACCTGACGGTGATCCCCGCGGAGTTCTTCCCGTGGTCGCTCCTGCTGCCCACGGCGATCGTAGTGGGATGGAAGCGCTTTGCCAAAGAACAGACCCCACCGGCGTCCTCTCTGCTCGCGAGCTCGCGGCAGGCTTTGAACGTCTTCATCGAGAAACGCTCCCGCGACGGCTTTCTCTTCTGCCTGTGCTGGATGGTGGTGACGGTCGTCTTCTTCAGCGTCTCGCCGGCCAAGCGGTCGGTCCGCGTGGCCACGCGGTGTTCACCGCCTTCGCCA
>CAXTNS010000548.1:0-430 GCA_964245465.1 uncultured Thermoanaerobaculia bacterium | reverse complement strand
GTCTACATCCTCACGATGTATCCCGCCATGGCGCTGCTGGTGGGGGCGGCGCTGGACCGGATCGCCTCCGAGTGGCCGCGCTGGCGCCGCTGGGCCGTGATCCCATTCGGGATCGTGGCCGGGATCCTCCTGCTGGCCGTGGTGGCGCTCCCCGTCGCGGGGCGGAACCGGCCCGAGGCGGTCCTCCTGGGAGGCGGCCGGTTCGTCTGGACGTTGACGGCGACCTTCGTCCCCGCCGCCTTAGGGGCCGTCCTCGCTTGGTGGTTCTCCCGTCCCGGCACCCTCTCCCGGGCCACCGCCTCCCTGGCGGCGGGCCTGGCCCTGACCACCGCCGGAACCGCCCTCTACGCCCTCCCCCGCTTCGACGTCTTCAAGTCCGCCCGCGGCCTCTCCCGGGAGCTGGGGACACGCATGGCCCCGGGAGACCCCA
>CAXTNS010000547.1:0-4820 GCA_964245465.1 uncultured Thermoanaerobaculia bacterium | reverse complement strand
GCTGAGTAAGCAGATGTTCACCGCGGTACGTCAGGATCGGCTCGGGGACTTCGTGGAGGTTCATCCGCCGAAAGCCCTCACGATGGCATCGAGCTTCTCCACCAACTCCGGATGGATGTGCTCGGGACTCATCGCCGTAGCGATCACGTAGTAGCGAGTGTATGGGAACCCAGGCAGGCCGGCAGCGTCGAGGAGGGCGGGGAGGATCTTGGTGCGCGCCTTGTTGTTGGCTAGGTACGACTCCACGAGCTTGCCCGGATGGATCGGATCTGTCAACAAGGCTCCAAGATCTTCCTTCTCAAATCCTGCCCGCAGGCCTGCAACCGCCTCGTCCGAGAGGGGAGGAGGTCCAATCTGCAAACGTACGAAAGCCGCGAGACCTTCGGGATGGATCAGGTAGCTCTCGATCTCATAGCGCTGCCAGCGAATACGTTGCAATCCTTTACCAATGACTTCCTTTGGAGGCAGATCGGGATTGCCGTCGCGATCGAGGATCTCGAGTCCCGGAAGGTCTCCGCGGACGAGTTGTAGGGTTTCGTAGTGATCACGCGAAAGAATCCCTTGTCCGCCCCGCCGTGTGTCGCTCACCGATTTATGCCAGAACAACTGAGTCATCAGCAAAGGCAGTGCTGGATGATCGAGCACCTTGGCCCAGGCCCGCAGAATCTCAAGATCGGTATAGTCCTCCACATATAGGACTCCGGGAGCCAGTTTAGCCTTCATCACGTCCGTATTGCTCAACACTTTGAGCGACCGGATGAGCCTTCTGCGCTCTTCGGTGCTGCCGAGAAGCATGGGCTTGTTTCCCAAGAGGGCACAGAGTTCGCCCGGATCGACGGCATCGATGATCACTTCGGAGTGAGTCGCGAGGATAAGCTGTGATTTGCTCTTGGCGGCATAGGCGCGCAGCTCGCCATAGATCGCATCCTGGAGAATGACGTGGAGGTGAGCGTCCGGCTCGTCGAAAAGCAAGGTCGCGCCCTTGTGCGTCAGGAGCAGCGTGAGCAGCATGAGGATCTGTTGAAAGCCGCTGCCGGCGCTTGCAATGTCCAGGCGAGGAGATTCAGGATCAGTGCCGCGGTATTCGGCAAGAATCAGCGGCCCGGAATCGTTCGGGAGTAGGATTTCGTAACCAAAGAGTCGCTTTATCGAATCCTCCAACTCGCGCCAAGCCTCACCTTGATCTCGTGCCTGGACCAAAAGGTTGCGCAGGATCTCACCGGGCCGGCCTTGCCCCAGGAGGGTATCCAGATAGCTCGGATTGGCATATCTAGGCTCTTCCGCTATCAGCCCGGTCATCGGCGGAATGTAGACGGCGTCGAGCTTGGCTTTCTGAAGATCCTCAAAGGAGGTGGCTGCCGTCGGACGTACTCTCATCTGTTCGGTACTGTCGTAGCGCAGTTCCATCACCACGGTCCAGCCAACCTCGTCCTGGATCTCAATTTCGATCGGGCTACCTGTCGTCTTCTCGCACCAGAGAAGGTCGAATTCCCGTAGGGGTACGGCCGCGAACGCCTGCCGCGCAATCGGTGCCCAGGAGTAATACTTGCCTCTGGGGCGATCTGGCTTCTCTGCGACATTGGCATGCCGGACCTGCCGCCAACGAGTCAAAGCCAGATCCCAAGCCGCGATGGCCTGGAGCACCGTGGTCTTGCCGGTGTTGTTGGGTCCAGCGAGGACGACGTGACCGGGGAAGCGAAACTCCACCTCATCAAAACGCTTGAAGCGCCGTATAACGAGCCGACGAATCACTGGACCTCCGCTAAATCCTTGACCACCATCAGCTCGTTGCCGCGGTCGTCGAGGACTTTGACAGCGATGCGTCCATGCGTCCCGCCCTCGAATGGAGCGCTGACGGTGCCGGCCAGATGCTCCCAGACGCTGTCGTCGAACTCCCCTTTGAGACTCCGCTTCAAGACGTCCCAGGCAGCGGTCCGGGGAAAGAAGACCTGAGAAGCACGGAAGCAGAGGCCGTTGTAGTCGGAATCCAGGAGCCAGGCCGGGACGTCGTTGCCGAGCTCGCTCATCGCCTCCATCGTAACCGGATCGAAAACGTCCAGCCCCTTGAGCTCGACCTCGAAGCGTGGTGTCGTGCTTCCGGAGATGGGAGCAACCTTCCGCAACTCGACGTCGGGCAGGCCGCAAACGCTGAAGATCTGGCTGCTCCGGAGCGTCTTCAGGAGATCTCCCATCAGCAAGTCCGGAGTGGCCTGAATATAGGTTGCGGGGATATCCATGGCCTCAGCCGAGTGCTCGATCAAGCCGCGGGCGTGAGGCTGGATGGCGAAGCCAATCACATAAAGATGAGTATAGCGCTTGGCCGCCGCCTCCTTAGCCGCTTGGAAGACCAAGGTTTCGCTCACAGCCCCGTTCTCCGGACCAAAGGCGAAAGCCACAGACTGCTTCTCATCGTCCTGCTCTACCATGGCCTCGGCCGCCAGGCTCAACGTACGGGCAGGAGGACGGACATTCGTAAAAGTCACCACTTTACCGCCCCCTACGTGCAGGACAGGGCTGCGGCGCAGGACTTCGAGCATGCGGTCGCGGAAGGCACCGTAGGCGTCTATGGGCTCGGCGCCATCCTCATCGTCGTCCCACCCTGCTGGAGCGGGGATGGTGGCCTCGACGCAGAACGGACCGGTGACGCGGGTGATACCGGATTGGATCTCGGGGCGGTCGACGAGGATCTCCTCCGCTGGAGGCTCGTCGTTGGCGATGGACTTCAATGTTACGTGAGATACGATGCCGCCTACCTCTTCGCCTTTGCTGTTCTGGCGATGTTTGTAGACGAACCCTCCTGCTGGCCCTAGCGCCGGGTCTTTAAGCTCGTAGAAATCGAACGTCGTTGTCAAAAGCCGCTGCCGGGCCAGCGCCAAAGGTACGCGGCTCGTGTCGACCGTGATCCAACGCCGGCCCCACTGTTCGGCAACATAAGATGTGGTCCCGCTTCCACAGGTGGGATCAAGAACCAGATCTCCAGGATTAGTAGTCATCAGGACGCAACGCTGAACGACCTCTGGTGTAGTCTGCACTACGTATAGTTTGGCTTCACCAAAGCCAGAAGGCTTAATGGCTCGCCAGTCCGTCGTAAGCGCCTTGAACGGGAATACATCCCGATAGTTCTTCCAGACCAGAGAATTACCCACTGAGTATAGAAGTCCCGCCCTCCTCAACCGTTCAATACCTTCAGGATTGGTAGACCATCCGCGATTGGCTGGCGGAAGAAACGAGCGACCACCAAACTCCACTGGAAAACGGCTGCCAGGGCCCCCCGTTTGCGAGGAGAGGTTGTCTAGGCGCAAAATGCGGCCTTCAGGGAGCGTTTCTTCACCAAGTTTCTGCTTCAGACTTAGGTCAATTATTTCTCCATCCGCCGTCTCCACGCACACGTATCTTTCATTCGGATTCTCTATAGGTCGCCGCGGCTCGAATAGTGGATGGAAGCGCACTTCATTCCTGTTTTTGGCATACCAAAGCAGAAAATCTGTTGTCTCGGCTAGCAAGCGAGAGGTTTGCCCCGTGGTCTTCGCAAACGCAACGACAGCACTAAAGTTATCTGCTCCAAACACCTCATCCATCACCTCTCGTACATGATGCAGGTTTTCATTGCTGATCTGTAGAAAGACGCTCCCGCTCGGAGTCAGAAGATCCCGCGCGACGAGCAGCCGGTCCCGCAGATACGTCAGGTACGAGTGCAGGCCCAACTCCCAGGTGTCCCGGTACGCTTTCACCATCTCCGGCTCGCGGGTCATGTCCGTATCGTCGTTGTGCTTGACGTCCCGCTTGCGAACGAAGGGCTGGAAGTTGGAGCCAAACTTAACGCCATAGGGCGGGTCCATGTAGATCATCTGGACCTGCCCGCCCAGACCTTCATAGTGGAGCAGGGAATTCATCACCACGAGCGAATCGCCCAGGATCATCCGGTTGATCCAGCCGTTCTTGTGCTCGTAGGCGGAGAGGATCTGCTCGTACACCGGGTGCTCCCGGTCTCCGTAGAGATCGAACATCGTGAGCTGATGCCCCGGTTGGCGTCCCCTCAGGGTTTCGAGGATCGCCTGGGTCGAGAGCCGCTCATGAATGAAGAGAGGAAGGGTCGGGACCTCGAAGGACAGCCGTTCCGCCTTGCCAGCCCACTGCAGGAACGGCCGCGACAACCGCGCCAGCTCCGCCGCAGCCTTCCGGGCCGCTTCGAGATCGGGAGCTTCGAGGATCTGCCGGATCAGGGTCTCCCCGCGTTCCCGTGCCGCGTTGCCGCCATCCCACTCCAAGGCAGGCGACAATGATGAGTCATAGCTGTACTTTTGCGGGGGCTTCTTCTTCTTGAACTGCGGCTGCGTGCCGATCTCCGGCCGTAACACCGCCTCGGCCGTGGGATGGCGATAGGGTTCCGCCTCCTTCGGTTTGGATGAACGCCTGCGCCCGCCAGATCCCTTCGCCATGAGGCCCAAGGCTAGCAGAAAGAGGGAGGCCTGCCGAAGACGCGGACCACTTGCCGGGCCCGAGCTTCTCTGAAGATGGCATGGCCTCACGCCCTGGGCTACAGGCCTGGCGCCCTCTGGGCTCGCGATGATTTCGGCAGAGTCCTTGGGGAATCCGCGCAACGCGGTCTACAGCGGAGACTCGGAGGGCGGAAGGCGTTTCAGCGGCGGCTGGACGAGATCACCGGCTGGCGGAAGTTCCGCCAGCGTGTCAACCAGGCCTGGAGCCCCCGGTGGAGCGTCTTTTTACCCCGGCGGGACCTCCGCCGGGGGTGGCGGAACGTTCGCCGCGGGCGGCGAGGTCTTCGCCAGGGGTGGCGGGCTTTCTGCCGCGGGTGGCGA
>CAXTNS010000546.1:3285-4830 GCA_964245465.1 uncultured Thermoanaerobaculia bacterium | reverse complement strand
CGGTGAAGAACGAGGTGGACGCCAAGATGCCGGCCGCCATCAAGGCCGCGGTCCTCGTCCCGACCCGCGTCAAGGGCTCCGGCCGGACCATCTCGGCGAGTGTGGACCTCGACCAGCTCGGCGGCGGCGACCCGTCCCAGTGGGGCTACCAGGTGCTCGTGCAGTCCAACGAGGGCTTCCCGGACAAGGCCGACCTGCTGACCCGCAAGGTCAACGAATACGAGGGCCAGCACCGCTTCGGCGGCGGCAACGACGGCGACTGTGACCCGCAGGTCATGGACATCCTGGCGGACGACGCCGAGGGCCAGAAGGCGATGCTGAAGTACGAGTGCAACCCGGACGGCTCCGCCAAGCAGGGCGCCGTCCTCAAGATGGTCCACAAGAAGTCTTGAAGAGACCGGCTTGAGACCACCCAACTCCTGAGCGAGGAGAGGAGCTGATATGAGATTTCAGAGAGGGTTCGCGATCGTGCTCCTGGCCGTTGCGGCGGCGCTGGCTTCGATGCCGGCGCTCGCCGTGGACGGCCAGACGATGATCATCACCGGTGAGGACTACACGAAGTGGCTATGGGGAACCCAGCACACGGACGGCAGCGTGTACAACTTCACCACCATCCCCAACGAGGGCTACGGCGACAACGGACAGGGCACGGAGATCAACCTGCTGCTCAATTCCCGGCCCTCCCGCTACATCGAGGTCACGGGCCGCATCCAGTCCCGGTTCAACCAGAACCAGTGGACGAACTTCGGCGGCTTCGGCGGCCGCAACCCGGCCTTCGAGGATCCTCCGGGAGCGCCCTGCATCGGCGGCGACTGCGGCGAGTTTGACCCGCGCTCGAACGAGTACATCAAGATGCGCGGCCTCACGGCCCGCTTCACCCCGGGCTACAAGTGGCTGGACTCCGCGACCATCGGCTCGAACGACCTTGGCATGTTCGATCCGTTCACCATCGGCAAGATCCGCTACATCGACCGGGACAACGCCAAGGCCATCCTGTTCCAGGGTCCGCTCTTCGGCTTCCGGCCGGTCAGTTACGACCTGATCCGGATCTCGCTGCCCCGCCTGTTCGCCGGTCCGAACTTCGACACCGGCAGCTACACGGGCCAGGACGGCACCTACGGCCTCCAACTCCGCTTCTCGCCCAGTGGATTCTTCGACGGCTCGGTGATCCACCAGCGCACCCGCGACCTCGAGATCGACGGCTTCGACCGCGACTTCGACGACGGCCGCGACGTGGCCACCCGGTTCAAGAACGATGTGACAGGCGTCCGCTTTGGCATCCACCCGAGCGCGATATTCGATTTCCGGGGCCAGGCGTACTTCTCCAAGGCCGATTCCGACCCGCGCTTCGGCGTGCCCACGGGTTTCGGCCTCTCCGGCTTCTCGCCCGTGCCGGCCGGCGAGATCGACGACGAGGCCTTCAAGGCCGACATCGACCTCAACGATCCGTTCGGCGTCGGCCTGTCGTTCAACCTGGAGTACTTCGACATCGGCGCCCAGTACGTCTCCATCCTCGCGGCCCGCCGCGAGGATGGAGACGTACTG
>CAXTNS010000546.1:0-3275 GCA_964245465.1 uncultured Thermoanaerobaculia bacterium | reverse complement strand
GTGGCATCTTCCCCCGTCGCGCGCTCCTCCCCCCCCCCGCCGCGCCCCCGGCCGCCCCCCCGACGTGCTGCTCACCGAGGGCCACGACGCCACCTGGGTTTTCCCGGGCCCCGACAACTCGGCGTTCGGCGTGTTCTCCGGCAACCCCACCCGCATCGGCTACGGCGGCTGGCAGGGCAACGCCCAGCAGGTAGCGACGATCAACGTCGACAACGAGTTCACGGACTTCGAGGAGCCCATGGCCGAGACGGTGATCGGCTGGAAGGGCATCACCGTCGTCCCGACCTGGTCGATCGGCGGCTTCGACCTCGCGGCCGAATACTCCAAGATCGATTACAACACCAACTGGCAGGCCTGGGGCGATGACTCGCGGGGGATCGAGAACTCGATCTATCCCAACTTCGAGTCGGACGCCGGCATCGGCTCCTACCGCAACGCCTACGCGCCGTTCCAGGACAAGGACACGACCATCTACCTGATCCGCGGCAAGTACCTGCTCAACGTAGGCAAGGGCGTGGACCTGTTCGGCAAGATCAAGTTCATCGACGAGACCGACGACCGCATGACCGACTCGCGCTTCCTGCCCTACCAGCCCGGCGACTGCCCGGGCGGCGGCCAGGCGTGCGCCAACAACCGGCGGAACTACTCCAACGGTTTCTCGACGGCCGACCTCTATGGCAACCCGCCGGTCATCACCGTCAACGGCGTCACCGGCTACCAGTGGAAGCCGTTCGACAGCCTGGCCGACGACGACCGCGATCTCGATTACCGGATGATCCAGATCGGCGCCGGCTACCAGATCTCGGGCAACCTGTACGGCTCGATGGCCTACGAGAACTACAACGTCGACCTGTTCGACGGCACCACGGCGTTCCAGGCCTACCGGCTCCACAACATGGCCGGCGGCCAGCACGACAAGAACAAGCTCATGCTGGCGGCCAAGTACACCCTGGGCGGCGCCGAGTTCGGCTTCAACTACGAGTACAACTGGGGCTCGTTCGATCCGGACTTTGGCGGCGGCTTCGTGCCGCAACTCGCCGACGCCCAGATCTCTGCCGACTTCGGCGTGCCCGTGGGCTCGCCCGGCTTCCGCGGCCGCTTCGGCGGCTGGAACAGCCTGCTCGAGCGCGACTTCAAACAGCAGCGCCTGAAGGGGTTCATGAAGGTCCGGTTCTAAAGGAAACTGTTCCTCTGTCGGGGCGGCTCCACGTGGCCGCCCCTGCGTTTTGATCGAATTTTTCTGGAGACGTTATGCGATTCAGTTTTCTCGCCCTGGTCCTCGTTATTTTGTTCGCCGTCCCTGCCTCCGCCGCCAAGAATGTGGTCTTCGAGCTGAAGGACCCCCGGGGCGACGATCATGGCGACGGCCAGTATCTCTATCCGGACAACGACGACAGCGACCGGGGCGACCTTGACATCCTCTCCCTCGCGGCCTACGACGAGGGGGACGGTACTCGCTTCGAGGTGACCTTCGCCAAGCCCGTGCGCAAGCCGCAGCGGGAGGCGGTCGACGACCTGGGCACCCAGTTGCCTGACATCGCCCGTTTCGGCTTCTACAACCTCAATCTCGACATCTACATCGACACCGACCGCAAGCCGGGCTCGGGCGGCGTCACCATGCTGCCGGGCCGGCTGGCCGAGATCGATCCCGCGACCGCCTGGGAAAAAGCAATTATTCTGACCCCCCGTCCTCACGAGGCCCAGGTGGAGCTCCAGCGGATGCTCCTCAAGACCCTGAACGAGGATTCGAAGCGCGACAGCAACGATCTCAAGGACGAGGACATCGAGGCCCTCAAGAAGCAGATCCCTCTCGACATCGAGAGCCGCATCTTCTTCCCCACCCAGATCCGGGTGCTGGCCCAGAAGATCACCTTCGTCGTGCCAGCCCGGTTCCTGGGCGGTCCCGCGAAGCCCGAGTGGGCCTACGTGGTGGCCTCCTCCGGGGCCGACCTGCTCCAGAGCTACGACCCCACCCGCTCGCTGCTCCTCAACAAGCAGGGCACCAAGTCGCTCTTCATCCTCCCCGTCTCCCCCGGGCGCTGGCAGGACCGCATCGGCGGCGGCCGCGAGAACGCCCCCAATCAGCCGCCGCTGATGGACCTGATCGTGCCCAAGGGCGGCAAGACCCAGGAGCAGGTGCTGGCGGATTTCAGCCCGCGGGAGAAGCGGAACGTGGTGGTGATGGGAGTGGTGCCGGCGAGTGAGAAGTAGCTTTCAGGCTCTCAAATCGGGAGCCTGGGAACTTTGGCGCGAGACTTCTTCGGCGTGACTCAGTGACTCAGTAACTCTGGGACGGGTGGTGTCAAGGAAGCGCGGCTCAATAAGCTTTCAGTCAAGGTAGCACTCCGCAATTTTCCCCACCACGGCCCCGCGAGAAACTTTCACGACCCTGATACGATAGCTGTCACCTTGGCTCTTGCTATAGGCAAGCCGTTTCTCCAGTGGTTCTGCTACCGTCTGTAGAACAATGGGCTTCGTAAGACCGGGTGATATCCTGCTGATCGTTTGAATCGCTCCTGATTCTTCATCGATATGATCGACGATCTCACCAACGAAAGTCACAGGGCGGAGTGCGGAGCCTCGCCATAGACCCAGGATTCACCAAGCGGATGTCCTAGCCGTTCAACGAGCTCCAGTTCGCTCATTCCCGAGTGCACACTCCGGAAAGCACTGTCGCTGTAACCTGGGAAAGAGTAGTGAGTGGATTCACCACTCACAAGACACCAGAAAGAGCCCTCCAAGCCATCCATTAGAAAGGTATTGGCCACGAGTACTCCCACGAGCATTGCCAGCAGCAGGAGAATGACGACTCTCAATCTGGCTCCTTGCAGCAACAGTTCTGCTTACGCGACTTGTCGAATAGCTTGTCCCAGCTATGATCGTTGTTCTCTTGGAGGTCGCTGAGCCAATTCCGGCCCTGCCACCCTCCCCGCCTTGATTGGCCTAGCCTAGTATACCAAGGGACCTGATCGGCACGGACAGACGTTTGGGGCCTGTGGGCTCTGTTCACCTCAACATCGACGAGATCCACTGGCTTGAACACCTGATCCGGGTGCTTGCAGGGAGCTGCGAAGCCATCAAATTCGACTGGCCATACTGCCCCGGGCTGTAGCTCGCGTACGCTATCCCCGTGGGACGCCTTGATGTAGAGCACACAATTAGTATTGTTCTTGATGGAGAGACCCAAGGGATCGGTAAGGGTCACAGGCCGCGCTTGAACATATAGGAAGAGGTTAACTCCCCCTCGATACCGACCGGATCTGGCTGCATATACT
>CAXTNS010000545.1:4216-4834 GCA_964245465.1 uncultured Thermoanaerobaculia bacterium | reverse complement strand
GCTCAAGGAGCTGGCGAAGAAGGAGCCCGCCACCGCACGCACCCGGCAGTGGCACATCAGCATCCTGGAGAAGCAGCGCGAGCTCCTGAACGAATGCCAGAAGCGCGACCAGTGCGTGGTGGCGCAGCTCGGGGCTTTTTCAGATGTCTTCGAAGTCATCCTGGGCCGGGTGAGTGCCTCCCAGTTCAGCGTGACCGAGATGGCCAGCTACATGGGATCCGTGGTGGATCAGATCGTGGAGACCGAGCGGTTCGTCGACTCGCTACGGCCGGCCATGGACGAGCTCATCGGCGGCATGGAGCCCAGCCTGAGCCGCTGGCCCGCTTCGAGCTGATGCCTGTCGGCGTGAAAGCATTCCGCGCTCGCGGCCATCTCTGGGATGGAGGGGTGTGTCCCCGGCGTTATAGAATCTTCCTCCCGATGGGCAGCACCCCCCGCAGAACCCTAACGGATTTCCTGGCGACCGCGCCCCAGGGCGCCGAGCCAAAGGAGAAGAGAAAATGAAGCTCACCCCTCTGGGGAAGGCCATCATCGTGGTGGCGTTGCTCGTGGCCGCGTTTTTCAGCGTCCGGCGTTTCGCGCCCGGGCCAAGCAATCGAAATTGTCCTTCTTCGTGAA
>CAXTNS010000545.1:3080-4206 GCA_964245465.1 uncultured Thermoanaerobaculia bacterium | reverse complement strand
AGGTGCACGGGTTCGTGGCGATGCCCTCCGGCGACATCATCAAGATCGTGCCGGCGGCCAAGACGAGGGAGGCCGTGGTGCCGGAGAAGGCTGACCTGCCCGACTTGCCGGCGTCGCAGGCGGCGCAGGCGTCCAGCCGGAATTTCGCCATGCCGGGTAGCCAGCCCGGCTGCGACGACCTGCCGGAGGTCCGCTTCTATCACTGGGCGTGGAACGCACAGATGGGCCTGATGCTGGCGACCGGCGGCCCCCAGGCCACCGAGGGCAGCCTCATGTGCAAGAACGGCGTCAACCTCAGGTTCACCCGCGAGGACGACGCCGGCAAGATGCAGGAGGCGCTCATCGCCTTCGCCAACGACCTGAAGAACGGCGAGGCCCAGCCCAAGAAGGGCGCCCACTTCGTGGCCATCATGGGTGACGGCTCGGCCACCTTCCTCAAGGGCCTGAACGACACCTTGCGACGCCTCGGCCCCGAGTACCAGGCCAAGGTGGTGGGCTCGGCCGGCTACTCGCGCGGCGAGGACAAGTTCATGGGTCCGCCCGAGTGGAAGGACAACCCCGCCGCCTCCAAGGGCGGCCTGGTCTCCGGCTACCTGCGCGACGGCGACTGGAACATCGCCCAGAAGTGGCTGGGTGACAACGGCCTGTGCAACAACCCCGACGAGCGGACCTGGGACCCCAATTGCCTCAACTGGGTCGCGGCCAACGACTACATCGACGCCGCCGAGAAGTACATCTCGAACTATTGCGAGGAGCGCCCCGTGGTCGAAAACGGCCGCCGCACAGGCGATACCAAGCGCGTCTGCGTCAACGGCGTGGTCACCTGGACTCCGGGCGACGTCACGGTCGCCCAGAAGCGGGGCGGCCTGGTCTCCATCGCCTCCACCCGCGAGTACGCCTCGCAGATGCCCAACACCATCATCGGCATCGACAAGTGGATGAAGGACAACCGTCCCATCGTCGAGGGCATGCTCCAGGCCATCTTCCAGGGCGGCGACGCTGTCAAGACCAGCCCGGCCGCCCTGCGCAAGGCCGCGGAGATCAGCGCCGCCGTCTACAACGAGTCCGACTCCGGCCCCGACTACTGGGAGAAGCGGAAGAACGTCTTCGACTTCCGCCAGGCCCC
>CAXTNS010000545.1:0-3070 GCA_964245465.1 uncultured Thermoanaerobaculia bacterium | reverse complement strand
GCCTGGGCGGCTCCTCCGTCAACAACCTGGCGGACAACCTGGTCCTCTACGGCCTGGCGCCCGGCTCCTCGAACCTGTTCGGGGCCACCTACAGCGTGTTCGGCGACATCGTGAAGCAGCAGTACCCGGACCTGGTGCCGTCGTACTACCCAGTCTCGGAAGTCCTGGACACTTCCTACGTCCAGGGCGTGGCCGCCAAGATGCCGGCTACGAGCATCACCATGGCCGCTGCGGAGACACCCACGTTCTCGTCGGCCGAGCCGGTGAAGAACGTCGTCAGCCGCAGGGCCTGGAACATCAACTTCCAGACGGGAAGCGCCAACTTCACTCCTGAAGCCGAGTGGGAGATGCAGCAACTCCTGCGCGACCTTCTCGTGGCCAGCGCCGCCGTCGTCGAAGTCCACGGCCACACCGACAACGTCGGCTCGCCGGACGCCAACATGCGTCTCTCGGAAGAGCGAGCCTTCGCCGTCAAGCAGTGGCTGGAGCAGCAGGCCTCGGCCAACTTCCCCGAGGGCCGCGTCCGCATCTTCGCCCACGGCCAGCAGAACCCTGTCGCACCCAACTCCAGCGAAGCCGGCAAGGCCAAGAACCGCCGCGTGGAGATCGTGATCGGCACGACCGGGGCCGGCTAAGCCGTCACCGGTCTTGTAGGGGCGGCCCCACACGTGGGCCGCCCTGGGTGGGGGGCGGCGGTCTCCCCCGGGCGGCCCATGTGGGGCCGCCCCTACCCCGGCCGCGCCACCTGCAAGCCCAGATACTTCTCGAACACCTCGAACCCCGGCGACGAGTGGAGCAGCGCGAACCCTCGCGCGATGCAGAACGTCGCCAGCCGGCACTCCGCCGTCCGCACCGGCACGCCCCGCGCCTTCAGCGTGTGGTAGTTCACGGCCGACTGGGCGGCGATGTCGAACCCGCCCGTCTCCACCCGCCAGAGCTTGAGGAGCGCCTCCTGGGCCTGCTTCCGGTGGACCTCGTCCGGCAGCCCATGGAGCACCTCCATCAGCACCACGTCGGCCACCACCAGGGCCGCCCGGCCGAGTAGGGAGTCCAAATAGTCCGCCTGCGGCGACTCCGTGCCCGTGAAGTACTCGATCCAGACCGACGAATCAACGAGAACCTGCACTGCGCTCCTCCCGAACCTCGTCCAGGTCTCCCTTCCAGGCCAGCTTGCCGCGCAACGACCGCACCTGCGCCTGCTCATGGAGCCGTATGTACGTCCGCAGCACCTCCTCGATCAGCCCCTTCTTCGTCTTGATCCCCGACAGCCTCCACGCCTTCATGAACAGCTCTTCGTCGATCTCCATGCTCGTGAACACGCCTTTTCCTCCTGGGATTGCGCTCCGCGCGAGCCGGAACGGGACTCCGCGATGCGAGAAACGGTCATACCTGCCTATGAAACTCTACCGATCGTATATGAAAAGTAGGCCAGTGTCATCCCAGAAGAGACCCAGACCTATAAAAACCGCTGGCTGCCATATGAGAAAGCCCTCCGGAGAAGCCGCCGGAGGGCTCGTCTATATAATTCTGTTATCCGGACCTATAGCCCAACCTTCGGGACCTATAATTTTGCCTCCGCCCTATATAAGCCGGACACCCACCACCCTTTCCAGGCATCCTATCTATATAAACCGCCAGCCATTTCATAGGGCCAAGTCTCCTCCCACGCAGACCCGGCTCCCCACTTATATAAACCAGAATGAAATTCATAGGGACAGCAAGGGCATCCGCGGAGCTCGGCGAGCAAGTTATAGGGCCGGATCGCCAAACTATATAGGGAAGCTCCCGGGGGGTCCGCGAGACAGCTCCGCAGACCCTCGAAAGCGCCGCGTTTACTGCCCGGAGACCCGGACCCTGAAGACGCGCTCGGCGAGAGAGCCCGACGAGTTGCCCTTGCCGGCCAGGTTGAAGCCCCGGGCACGGACCCAGAAGTCCTGGTCCAGAGGGAGCACGAGGCCTGTCAACCGCCAGCCGCCGGGAGTGGGCGTGGCTTGGCCGAGCGGCTCGTAGATCACGCCGTCCGTGGAGAGCTCGAAGGAGGCGCGGCTGAGCAGGGGCGCGCTGCCGCCACGGAACCAGGTGAGGGTGGTGCCGGCCGGGTCGACCGCGAGGCTCCCCAACGCCGCATGGCTGTTGAGCAGGCGGAACAGGTAGTCGTACGGCGTGCCCCCGGCGTCCGTGAAGTAGCCGCCGACCAGCACGTTGCCGTCCTCCTGAACCGGGATGACGTTGACGTACTAGTTCAGGAAGATCATCGGGAAGCTCGTGTCCAGGGTACCGTCGGCGTTGACGCGCCCCAGATGGCGGCGCTGGCTGCTGCCGATCCTGGAAAAGTATCCGCCCACCAGCACCTTGCCGTCGAACTGCACGGCGACGGTGTAGACGTTGTAGTCGGTCTGCGCACCGAAGGTGTTGTCGAGCGTGCCGTCGGCGTTCAGCCGCGCGAGATAGGGCTTCGGCTGGCCGCCCACGGAGGTGAACTGGCCGCCGATCACGATCTTGCCGTCCCCCTGGAGAGCCATCGACAGGACGGGCCCGTTGACATTCGGGTCGAAAACGGCGTCGAGCGTGCCGTCGGCATTCAGGCGGGCGAAGTAGTTGCGCGGAGACCCCGCGATCTGCGTGAAGTAGCCGCTGACCAGGATCTTGCCGTCCCGCTGCAGGGCGAGGGTTGTGACGCCCTGGTCCAGCACGGGAGCGAAGGTGGTATCGAGCGCCAGGTTCTCATGGAGCCGCGCGATACCCCGCCGGGGCTGGCCGGAGACCGTGCTGAAGTTGCCGCCGATCAGAACCTTGCCATCCGGCTGCACGATGATGCTCGCGGTGGGGCCGTTCGGGTCTGGACAGGCGCTGTAGGAGATGTCGAGAGGGCCGTTGGGCCGGAGCCGCGCAAGGCCCCGGCAGTACCACGGGCCCACGTACCAGAAGTTGCCGGAGATGAGGATCCTGCCGTCCGGCTGCACCGCGATGGCGTCGACGCTGCCGTTCGCTTCTGCGTCGAAGCTCGTATCGGGCGAGCCGTAGGCGTAAAGTCGCAGGATGCCCGTGGTCCCGACCAGAATTTTGCCGT
>CAXTNS010000544.1:0-4852 GCA_964245465.1 uncultured Thermoanaerobaculia bacterium | reverse complement strand
CGGGCAGCCCCGCGAGGGTGCTGCCGGGGATGCGGTACTCCGTGGCCGTCTGTCCCTGGACCGTGTCGACCAGGCGCAGGTCCTCCGTGCTGATCCGCACGTCGTAAGAGGCGGCGCCCGGGACCGGGGACCAGCGGAGCACGGCGCTCTGGCGTGGCAGGGCCTGTCCCTCGGCGAGCAGCGAGTGGACGGCGGTGCCCTGGGCCTCGCGGAAGGTGGGCTCCTGCGGACCGAAGCCGCCCGTACGGTAGAGGCCGACGGCGACCAGCAGGCCGGCGGCCAGCGCGGCGGCCGCGGTCCAGGTCCGCAAGGATCCGAAGCGGCCCCGGATCACCCGGCCGGTTGGGATCGTGGCGGTCTGCGAAGCCGCCGACTGCTTCTCGATCTCCACCGCCAGCCGCCAGTCCTCGGCGCACGCGGCGCAGACGGCGGTGTGCTCCACGACCTCGCGGAGCTCCCGTGGGGGCAACTCGCCCCGCACCGCGGCCCAGATTGCCTCGGGGGCCGGGCAGGTCTCCGGGTGAGGAGCGGCGTCTGGTACCGCGAACGCCGCGCGCAACCTTGCAAGCTCCTGGGTGTCCTGGCTCATCGTCGTTCCTCTCTTCCGTTCCTCTCAACACAGTAGATCAAGGGATCCTCCGCCGGTCCCGGCGGCGCCAGCCCAATCCTTCGGGGGTGCCTCGGGTCTTTCCTCAAGGATGTAAACGTCGCGGTCCCTCGATTCCCCTCACCTGTGTGAAACCATGGAGCCAGTCCAGCGTAATTTCAATGCCGAATGCCCTTCTCGCCGAGGCAGCCGCGCAGGTCGGACATCCCCCGGTAAACCAGGTTCTCCGCCTTCTTCGCGGTCCAGCCCAGGAGCTTGCCGATCTCCGGCACGCTGTGTCCCTGGAGGTTCAGGGTGACGGCGTGGCGGCGGGGCGCCACCATGCGGCCAAGGCAGTCGCGGATGGCCCGGCCCACCTGCCGGCCGGCCGAGGCGCGCTCCGGGTCCGGATCGGGAGCGGCCGGGTCGAAAGAGACCGCCTCCTCCTCCTCGCTCGTGCCCTCCAGGGAGACCTCCTGGCGCCGCCGCAGGCGCCGGATCTCGTCGATCAGGGCGCTGTAGGCCACCTTCTTCAGATAGAAGGCGCTCAGCTCGGCCGTCCCCTCCTTCTTCTTCTGGACCTCCATCACCCGCATCAGGGCCACCTGGACGAGGTCGTCCGCCCGGTCGGCCATCCAGCGCGGGCAGACGCGGTCCACGGCCTTCGCCAGGTCCCGGTGGAGCTGGGCGTAGTCCATGGAGGGTTCAGGGTTCTTCTTCGGGGTATCCGTGATCAAGTCGCGCTCCGCTTCCGCCGGTCGGCGCATAAGCCTACTACGGCGGCGGGGGAGTCTCGAAACCCTCAACCGAGGGCCGAGCTTCATCGATTGAACGGATACTCGCTGAGCCAGTGGAAGCCCCGGTTGAGGAGCACCGCGGGCCACTCTTCGAGTGCCTTCTGCGCCCGCCCGATCTCTTCCTCCAACTGTGCCACCAACGGGCCGATCTCACCGGTGTCCTTGGCGCGGATCCTCTCCTCGAGGGCGCAACAGGACGCGGTGACCTGGAGGAGGCCGAGGGTCGCACTGCTGCCTTTGAGCCGGTGAGCGGTTCGCCGGGGCGGGATTTCCAGAGCTCGGCCGGCTTGGTGGCCGGGGCTCCGACGGCAGGGGAGAGCAGCAGGACCGCGAGCAACGCGAATCCGCCGCGGAAACAGCTTCCGCTGATCATGGCGTATTCAGTAGTATAAATGCCCAGGAGGTAAGTCGTATCCAAGAAGGAAGATCCGTGGGGATCCTTATCGGAGCTCTCGTCGTCGACGACCATCTCGTCGTGCGCAAAGGCGTCCGCTCGTTGTTGATGGACGCCGACGACATCACGGTCGTGGGCGAGGCGGCGGACGGCCTGGAAGCGGTGGCGGAGGCGCGGCGCCTCCGGCCCCAGGTGATCCTGATGGACCTGAAGCTCCCCCGCCTCGACGGGGTGGAGGCGATCCGGGCCATTCTCGCCGAGCAGCCGCACGTGGGTATCGTGGTTCTGACGGGGACCGACGGGGATGAGCAGATCCTCGCCGCCGTTGAGGCCGGAGCCCTGGGCTATCTGGCCAAGACCTCCGAGCGCGAGGATTTCCTCCTGGCGATCCGCCGGGTGGCCTGCGGCGAGCTCTGGCTGCCGCCGCGCCTGACCCGCAAGCTGCTGTCGCACCTCAAGCCCCGCCCCGCCAGCTCCTCGGAGCCGCTCACGGGGCGGGAGACCGGAGTGCTCAACCTCCTGGCCAAGGGCCGGACCAACCAGCAGATCGCCCAGGAGCTGAACATCGCGGAGGCCACCGTCCGTACCCACGTCAGCCACATCCTCGACAAGCTCGGGGTCAGCAACCGGGTGGAGGCGGCCCTGCACGCCCTGCGGGCGGGAGTCGTCACCCTGGAGGGGCCCTGAGCCTGCCGGAGCCCGCCGGGCCCCGTGTCCTGGTGGTGGACGACGATCCCGTCAACCGCCTCGTCACGACGGCCGAGCTCGCGGCGCTCGGCTACGCCGCCGACGCCACGGACAGCGGCGAGACGGCCCTCGACCTCCTGGCGCGGGAGCCTTACGACATCGTGTTGCTCGACTGCGAGTTGCCGGGACTCGACGGCTACGAGACCTGCCGCCGCCTGCGCCAGCGCGAAGGCGAGGCCAGGCGCACCCGGGTGATCGCCCTCACCGCCCACGCCGTGGCGGAGGAGAAGGAAGAGTGCCTCGCCGCCGGCATGGACGCTCATCTCGGCAAGCCCCTGCGGGGCGAGGATCTCGCCGCCGTGATGAGGCGCTGGCAGGAGGAAGCGTCCGGGACTCTGCCGCCGGTCCCGCCGATGCCCGAGCCCGACGGTATCGGGGAGCGCCTGGCGGCCTTGGAGCGCCTCGGGGAGAAGACGGGAGAAGACGTGCTGGGGCAGGTGGTCGAGAGCTTCCTCCAACGGGGCGAGAAGGACCTCGAGACCCTGCGGTGGGCCTTGGCCCGCGGCGACGGCACGGCCTTCGCGGCGGCCGCCCACTCCCTGGCCGGAAGCTCCGGCATCCTGGGAGCGGCCGGGCTCGCCGTGAGCTGCGCAGAGCTCGAAAGGCTGGCCCGGCAGGAGGATCTGGCAGCCTGCGAAGCCCGGCTCGCCGTCGCCGAACACGCCTGGCAGGCGATCGCGCGAAGGCTCCGGCAGGATCCGCCCGGGGCGGCCGCCAACGCGGCGTTGAGATCCACCCACAACAAACGTTGAGACAAAATCCGTCGTTTGGGGGACGACAGGGATGGGGCGGTGAGAGAGACTTACACCCAATGAAGTGAGGACAGCCGGTTACCGGCAGCCAGGTTCCCCCACTTGGCGCTCAACCGTTCTCCCGCTTCACGAATGGGATAAACATCCCTCTTCCCCCGGGACCTGCGCTGAGCGCGGTCCCGTTTTTTTGTGCTCCTGTCTTCATTGCTCGACGAAAGCCGCGCAGCCGGAGCGGAACGAAACGACCTTGCCGTCGAAAATGCTGCGCGGCGAAGTGCAGACCCATAGTCGAGGAAATGCCCCGTGCCGTCGAGCCGGATGTAGTAGGCGCAGTCGTCGCAGGAGCCTGGGGCATTCGGGGTAGGATCTCCTCATGGCCCTGACACTTCCACTCAGCGAGATGACCATCGAGGAGAAACTCCAAGCCATGGAGGCTCTCTGGGAGGAGTTGAGCCGCAACCCAGACCTCCTGGAGTCCCCTTCCTGGCACGAAGACGTTCTGCGCGAGCGAGAGCAACGGCTTGCTGCCGGTGAAGTCAGCTTCATGGATTGGGACCAAGCCAAGGTTTACATCCGCAGCCGTACTTCATGAGGATTGAGCTCCTCTCGTTTCGAAGACGCCTCCGCAACACCTGAAGCCAACTCTCCCAGACCGGGCTCGCGCCGGACCGAGACCGGCACCTTGAACGATAGGGGCACTTCCGCTCCCTCGGGAAAGGAGAGTCGAAATGGGCGCGAAACCGATCCTCACCCTCTGCTGCTTCCTGGCTCTGCTGCTGGCGGGAGCCGTTCTGTTCGCCGAGCCGGCGCCGGCCCCGGTTCTGACCGTCCCCGTCTTCGACGGTGTTGCGGCGGCTGCGCCAGCCCCGGTCTGCGCCGCTGAGCCCGTCGACCAGGTTAAGAAGCCGAACTTCGGCGGCGGTCTCGTGCCGAAGGCTGCCTGCCCGGCGAACGTGTGGCAGGCCTGCTTCCAGCGCTACGGCACCTGCACCCTTTGTTATTGCCTCAGCGGGTCCTGCTTCTGCGAGAACCGGTGCGTATGAAGACCTGGCGCCATAGCGTCCGTCTCTTCGTGCCGATCGTCGTCCTCTTCGCCTTGAGCGCCGCGGCCGGAGCGGAAACGCCTCTGGGAGAGAAGGCTGCCGCCAAGGTGGAGGTCCGCCTGAGCGAGTACACCGTCGAGATGCCTCATACCCTTCTCGCCGGACCGACGGCCTTTCTCCTCCGCAACGAGGGCCAGAAGAGCCACAGCTTCAAGATCGAAGGGCCGGGGATCGAAGATGCGCCGGCGGTCATCGTGAAGCCTGGAAAGACCGACAGCCTCCAGGTCACGCTCCAGCCCGGCGAATACAAGGTTTACTGCCCCATCGGCAGCCACGCGGCCAAGGGGATGACGATGAAGCTGGTGGTCAGCCGAAAGTGATTCGTTCGGGCGGGGCTCCCCAATCGGCCTGCTAAGATCCCCCCCATGAGCCTCGAAGACATTCGTGCCTACGAGAAGCTCGGGGAGAACCGGTTCCGGGAGGTGCATGGCCTCTTCTATGAGGACGTGGTGGTGGGGGAGGTCGTAGAGCAC
>CAXTNS010000543.1:0-4853 GCA_964245465.1 uncultured Thermoanaerobaculia bacterium | reverse complement strand
CCTCGACCTCATAAAGCACTAACAGAATCCCCACCTCTACGGTAAACAGATACGACATGCTTTTATACATGTCAAGCTTCATCCTCCAGATTTCCCTGCTTCACTTTCCGGCTGTGAAAAACTTCACAGCGCTCCTCCGCCAACCTGTTCTATACCTCTCCGAATGAGAAAAGCACGCGGTGGCTGGCTGCGGGTGGCCGTGGTCGGAATCCTTCTCGCTGGAGGATCCGCCGGTCTGGGATGGGCCCTCCCAACCTTCCCCGGTGCCCAGGGGTTCGGCGCCGTGGCCACGGGTGGCCGGGGCGGCCAGGTGCTCAAGGTGACCACGCTCGCCGCCTCGGGCACGGGCAGCCTGCAATGGGCGCTCAACCAGGCCGGCCCGCGCATCGTCGTCTTCGCGGTGTCGGGCGTCATCAACGGCGATGTCCAGATCCCCCACGGCGACGTCACCATCGCGGGCCAGACGGCTCCCGGAGCCGGGATCACCATCCACGGCCACCTCTACACCGAGTTCGGGACCAGCTTCGGCAACATCGTCATCCGCCACCTGCGGGTCCGCCCCCCGGTCGCGAATGCCGACTGGCCGCCCGAGCAGCACGACGCGATCCAGTTCTCCACCAACCACACCATCCTGCTGGACCACGTCGACATCTCCCACGCCATCGACGAGAACCTCGACCTCTGGGGCGGCGCCCAGGACGTGACGGTGCAGTGGTCCGCCATCACCTTCCCCGTCTACGACGGCGGCCATCCGGACGGCCCCGCGCACAACTACGGCATTCTGAACGGCCCGGACGGCGGGCGGATCTCCATCCACCACAACCTCTTCGTGCACAACAAGGCCCGCACGCCCGCCCTCGCCGAAGGCCCCGCCGACGTGCGCAACAACGTGATCTACAACGGGCGCGAGGGCTTCGTCCACCACAACCCGGCGAACGGCGACTTCAACGTCATCGGGAACTATTACAAGGACGGCCCGAGCGCCAACCTCGCGCCGCTCTGGTTCGACCCCGAGAACGATCCCCCGATACCGACCCGCTACTACGTCTGGAACAACTGGGTGGACCACCCCGGCACCTTCACCGGCCGGGTGGACAACCCCTACACCACCCCCGGATTTGCCGCCGCCTACTCCTTCGCCTGCTGCGGCATCCAGTCCACCCAGTTTAATAACTGGGGGGAATTCAATTTCATCTCCTATCCCGGCTACGTGACGATCCCCACGGAGACCCCGGCAATGGCCTACGAGGCCGTGCTGGCGCGGGCCGGCTCCTGGCCGCGGGACATCGTCGACCGCTGGGCCGTCGACGAGACCACCACCCGCACCGGCTCCTGGGGCAACCGGCGTCCGGCGGACTGGCTCCAAGGGCTCATCCCGGGCACGCCCCCAGCCGACACCGACAACGACGGCATGCCGAACGGTTGGGAGACCGCCCACGGGCTCAACCCGGCGAGCGCCGCCGACGCCACGTCCGTGAGGCCCTCCGGCTACACCGCCATCGAGGAGTACATCAACGAGATGGCGCAGATCCTTGAAGCAGCGGTCTTCTCGGATGGGTTCGAGTTTGGGACGGTCGAGCGGTGGACCGGTTCCCGGCCCTGACTCCAAGTGGGATGATCCCACTTGAGCGCGCTCCCCCCATCAGGTATGGTGGAGTCATGGCAAAGACCAAGAGCAAGGAGCCCAAAACTCTGGTCCTGATCGCACGGGATATACGCCCGGACGCCAAGAAACGAGTGACGCTCGGCAAGGCTCTGACCGAATTCGACGAGGACGTCCGCTTCGACGTTTACCGGAACGAAAGCGGCCAGATCGTCCTCGATCCCCAGGTCTCCATCCCTGCTTCAGAGGCTTGGCTCTACCGGAACCCGGAAGCTCTTGCAGCCGTTCGCAAGGGTCTCCAGGATTCAGCCGAGGGGAAAACCGCCTATCTCGGCTCGTTCGCAGCCTACGCTGACGAAGAATGAACCGCGAATTGCGGTTTTCCTCCGCCGCCGAAGCGGCCCTCCGGGAGTTAGAGGGGCAACCACATCAGGAGAGTTTCCTGAAGCAGGTTCGCAAGACCCTTGCACTCCTGGAAAAGAATCCACGGCATCCTTCCCTGCAAACCCACAAGTTCAGATCGTTTCGCGGGCCGAACGGAGAAGAGGTCTTTGAGGGGTACGTCCAGAATCAAACGCCGGGGGCTTACCGGGTTTTCTTTTATTACGGTCCTGACCGGGTTGAGGGTAGGAGACGGATTCCTGTATTGACGATTCTGGCGATTACTCCCCACCCATAAGGGAAGGTCGCTGAGGGGAACGAGAGGGACGGGCTTGTCCTTGCTGTTGTGGCTCAGGAAGACGTCGTGGGTCTCGTCGGCCAGGGTCGGTCTCCTCGGGAGTCCCTTTATTTATCAGTACCCGCTGGGAGGAACGCCAGACAAGCGGGGCGCCTCCCGTTCGAGCACAAGGGCGGCCGTTCGAGCCGTACGGCGCTCTTCCCCACTCAAACGGCCGCCGATCGGCCGCCGTTGTGTCCGAACGAGAGCTTCCCCGCGAGTCCGCGCGCCGGAAATGTCCGTTTCTGCCTCATCCCTGTCCGGCGTAGCGCGTGTCCCAGGCTCGTCCAGACGGCTCGCATGCACTGCTTTCTTATGTAGTGGATCGCGGGACAGGTCCGCAGATCCATCAAAGAAAGGGGGGAAGAAGGATGCGACATTCTGCGATCCTGCTGCTCTCAATGCTCTCGGCGGTCCTGCTGGCCGCCCCGGCATCAGCGAAGCCCCGGCTGCTGGTCCAGCCGGCTGAAGGGACGAACCAGGTCATCGCGGAGGTGGACGCCGGCAACGGCCAGGTGAGGCGCAGCGTCGTCCGCACGACATCCTCCACGGTGATCCCTGGCGCCACGGGATCGGACCCCGCGAACCGGGCCTCGTTCGTCACCTGGAACGAGGGGGGCGAGCGCTGGTTCGCCGTAACCCGTGACGGCGGGCGGAGTTGGACCGAGGCGGAGGCCACCGAGACCGCCCTGCGCCTGCACGCGGGCAGCGTGGAGCCCGGCCAGCGGATGCCCGCCGTCCCCGACTCGCTCGCCCTGCCGCGCGAGGGCCGGCTCTACCTCGTGCAGTTCCGCACCCTCGGGTTCCCGGAGTGGCGCGACGCCCTGCGGGAAGCGGGAGTGGAGGTCCTGAGCTACTTCCATTCCAACGCCCACATCGTGCGTCTGGACCCGTCCCAGGTGAAAGAGGTGGAGGCGCTGGAATTCGTCGAGCGCGTGGAGCCCTTCCACCCCTTCCACCGCCTGCAGCCCGAGCTCCGCGCCTGGCTCTTCACCGAAGGCGACGGCCCGGAGACGGTGCGCGTGCGCACCATGGCCTTTGAATGGGGTCCCGAGGGGAAGGACCGCATCCGCCAGGCGGCCGAGGCGGACGGCGCCAAGGTGGCCCTCTACTACCCGAGCGGCTACATCCTGGAGCTGTGGGTGGACCGCGGTCAGCTCCAGCGCCTGGCGGCGAACGACGACGTCCAGTGGATCGACCTCTGGAGCGCGCCGGAAGACGACATGGACCTCGTGCGGCAGGACTCGGGCGCCAACTTCATCGAGACCAACTTCGGCACCTGCGGCCAAGGCGTGCGGGGCGAGGTGCTCGACGGCGGCCTCGAGAGCACCCACATGGACTTCGACGGCATCCTCCTGCACGGCTCGAACTCCGCGGCCAGCCACGGCACCAGCACCTACGGCATCGTCTTCGGCAACGGCAACCGCGACGGCGACGGCAATGCCCAGGGCACGGGCCAGCTCATCTGCAACTCCCAAGGCATCGCGGCCGACTATGACTTCATGACCGACCGCTTCGCCCACACCCAGCAGCTCAAGGCCGCGCCCTACTTCGCCTCCTTCCAGAGCAACTCCTGGGGCGACACCCTGACCACGGCCTACACCAGCATCTCGAACCAGATGGACGACATCATCTGGCGTCTCGACATCCCCATCGTCCAGTCGCAGTCGAACAATGGCAACCAGAGCAGCCGGCCGCAGGCGTGGGCCAAGAACATCATCAGCGTGGGCGGCATCCGCCACTTCAACACCCTCTCGACCGCGGACGACTCCTGGACCAACGGCGCCTCGATCGGCCCGGCGGCAGACGGCCGGATCAAGCCCGACGTCCACTACTGGTACGACTCGATCTTCACCACCACCTCCGGCAACACCTACACCTCGAGTTTCGGCGGTACCTCGGCGGCCACGCCGGAGGTGGCGGGTGTGCTCGGCCTGATCATCCAGATGTGGTCGGAGAACGTCTGGGGGACCAACCCCACGGGCACCACGGTCTTCGAGCGCGCGCCCCACGCCTCGACGAGCAAGGCGCTGCTCATCAACAGCAGCCAGCAATACACCTTCACGGGTACCACGAGCGACCTGACCCGCACCCACCAGGGCTGGGGCCGGCCGAGCGCCCGCATCGCCCGCCAGCGGGCCGCCGGCAGCCTGGTGGTGAACCACGGCACGCCGCTCCAGCTCAATCAGACCGCGACCTACAACTTCACCGTGGCGGCCGGCCGGACCGACCTGAAGATCACCATGGTCTATCCCGACCCGCCGGGCACGACCTCCTCGACGGTCCACCGGATCAACAACCTGAACCTCCGGGTGATCTCGCCCAGCGGCACCATCTACCGGGGCAACAACGGCCTCGCCGCCGGCAACTGGTCGACTTCGGGAGGCAGCGCGAACAACGTCGACACGGTTGAGAACGTCTTCCTCCAGAACCCCGCCGCGGGCACCTGGAGGATCGAGGTGCGGGCCGCCGCGATCAACCAGGACGCCCACCCGGCCACGCCGGCCGCGGACGCCGTCTTCTGTCTGGTGG
>CAXTNS010000542.1:4683-4892 GCA_964245465.1 uncultured Thermoanaerobaculia bacterium | reverse complement strand
GATCCAGGGAGACAAGCGCCGCCTGGAGGGGCTTGCGGTTGCGCGCCTTGCGCCCCCGTTCCCAGCCCTTCTCCAGGCCTCCGCGCCCCCGGGCCACGGCCGCCTCGGCCTGCCGCTGGTCGCCCCAGCGCAGGGTGGAGAAGAGCAGGTACCCCTGGCCGTCCAGCTCGTCGACGCCGAAGCGCTCTTTGGCCTCCTCCCGCGCCATG
>CAXTNS010000542.1:3156-4673 GCA_964245465.1 uncultured Thermoanaerobaculia bacterium | reverse complement strand
GGCATGGCCTGGGCCTGCCGGACCTGCTCGGGGCTGGCCCAGCCCAGCTCGCCCATGCGCTGGAGCACCCAGTCGCGGCGCTCGCGGGCTTTTTCAGGATGCTCGACGGGCGAGTAGCCGGCCGGGGACTGGATCATGCCCGCCAGGGTCGCCGCCTCGGCGAGGCTCAGCTCGGCCGCGTCCTTGCCGAAGAAGGCGCGGGACGCGGCCCCGAGGCCGATCAGGTTGGCCGGGCCGCTCCTCCCCAGGTAGATCTCGTTGAGGTACGCCTCCAGGATGGCCCGCTTGCCGTGGCGCAGCTCGACCGCCATGGCGATCAGGGCCTCCTTGGCCTTGCGGGTGAGCGTGCGCTTCTGTGAGAGGTAGACGTTCTTGACGAGCTGCTGGGTGATGGTGCTGCCGCCCTGCTGGAGCTCGCCGCCCCGGAGGTTCACCCAGAGGGCCCGGGCCATGCCCGTGGGAGAGACCCCGGGATGGGTGAAGAAGCCGTCGTCCTCGGCCGCCAGAACGGCCTGGAACACGGGCTCCGGCAACTCGTCGAGGAGCAGCGGCCAGCGCTCCTCGACCTCCTCGTCATAGAAAGACGCGAGGAGCGGCGGCTCCAGCGTGGCGCCTTGGGACGGCTGGCCCGCCACCCGCACGCCGACGATCCGGCCGCCGCGGAAGTCCGCTTCGACCGGCGCGCCCCCGCCCGGATTGTCTGGGCCTTCCGGCGTGGGGAAGGGGCGCAGGCCCACGGCCACCCGATCCTCCGTGCGCCGGAAGGCGCCTCTCGGAACAGGCGTGTCGCCGGGACCCGCGTCGCGGTACCCGGCGTCCTTCAGCTCGGCCACCATCTCGTCCGGGGAGAGCACGGCCCCGGGCGCCAGCCGGGTGGCGCTCCCATAGAGGCGCGAGGGCTGGACGTACGGGGCCTCCGGGAACTTCCGGGAGAGGCTCCAGAGATATCCTGCCAGGCCGAAGCCGCTGAGGAACAGCAGGGCCGAGGTGACGAGCCCGGCGATGACCAGCCGCCGGCGGGCGGGGTCCATCTCCGGGAAGGTCCGCCGCGGACGCCGGTAGCGCTGAACGTAGGAAGTTAGCTGCTGCATGGTCTGCTCCCGCGGCGCGTGTCAGATGCTTCCCGGGTGCCGCCGCCTGGCGGTTTGATATGGCAAGCCGTGTGCCACCCCTTGCCGGCACAGGGGTTGCAGCCGCCCAGGGGTGGCGAGGAGGTGAGCGTATGAGCGAGCTGTCAGAAAGCGCGGCCAAGCAGGACCTGGGCTCCGCCCTGAAGGGGGAAGAGCTCCGGAAGCACTTCGGCAGGCTGGAATACGGCTGGACGATGCCCAACGAGCATCATCTGGAGAAGGAATACCGCTTCAGGGACTTTCGGGAAGCCCTCGGCTTCGTCAACCGGCTCGGCGAGGCCGCCGAGCAGGAAGGGCACCATCCGGACGTCTTCCTCACCTGGGGCCGGGTGAAGGTGACCCTCTGGACCCGCTCGGTGGGCGGCCTCACGGACAAGGACTTCAGCC
>CAXTNS010000542.1:0-3146 GCA_964245465.1 uncultured Thermoanaerobaculia bacterium | reverse complement strand
ACGTTCTCTTCTTGTTTCGGGGGCTCCGGCGCCTGGGTGTCCGGACGCCCCCCTTTCAAGTCTTCCCGCAGCCGGCGGGATTCTTCGAGGGTCTGATTCAGAAAGGTGACCAGGATGCCGGTGTCGTTCTCGGGGTTCAAGGGCGTACCTCCTCCCTGATCCAAAATTACGCAAAGCCTGTGCCCAGGGTTTCCTGCAGGACCTCTTGCAGGGATTGCAGGCTCACCGGCTTGGTGACGTGCTTCTCGAAGCCCGCCTCCCGGCTCTTCTGCAGGTCGTCCTCCATGCCGTAGCCGCTGAGGTCGATCCCCCGCAGCCCATAGCGGCTGGAGAGGGTGCGCATCAGGTCGAGCCCGTTGCCGTCCGGCAGCCCCAGATCGCTGACCACGAGGGCGATCCGCCCTCCGTCCCCGCGGACGCGTTCCGCCGCTTCGAGGCCCGCGGCCACGGAGGCCGCCAGCGTGACCTGATAGCCCAGGCCCTTGAGCAGCTCCGCCATGGCCTCGGCCGTGTCGGCGTGGTCCTCGACCAACAGGAGGTGAGGAGAGTCGTGGGCGGGGCTGCGCGGCTCCGGAAAGGGGGCCGCCTTCGCGGGGGCGGGAGCGGGCACGTCGCTCAAGGGGAGCCGGACGGTGAAGGTCGAGCCCTGGTTCCTGCCGTCGCTGGACGCGGTGAGGCTCCCGCCGTGCATCTCGATGATGGCTTTGCTGATGGCGAGGCCCAGCCCGAGCCCGCCGAACCGGCGGGCCATTCCCGGCCGGCCCTGGTCGAACGCGTCGAAGATATGTCCCAGGACCTCGGCCTCGATCCCCATGCCCGAGTCGGTGACCTCCACCACGAAGCCATCCTCGTCTCTGCGGGTGCGGACGGCGATGGTGCCCCCTTCCGGAGTGAACTTCGCCGCGTTGTGGAGCAGGTTCCAGAAGACCTGGGTAAGGCGCGGCGGGTCTGCCAACAGGCAACAGCCCTGGCCGGAGAGCTCCGTCACGATTCGCAGCCGCTTCGCCATGACATCCTGGTCCATGGTCTGGAGGGCGTGCTCCAGGATCTGGTCCAGATCGGCGGGCTCGCGCCGGAGCTCCAGCTTGCCCCGGGAGACGCGGGTCAGGTCGAGCATGTCGTCGATCAGCCGGGCTTCGAGCTCCAGGTTGCGCCGCATCATCGTGAGATGACCACGAACGTCCTCCGGCAGGCGCTCGTCTTTCTCGAATCCCGAGACCATGGCGAGCACCGGCGTCAGGGGAGTGCGCAGCTCGTGGCTCAAGGTGGCCAGGAAGTGGTCCTTGGCCTGGTTGGCGGCCTCGGCTGCGGCGGCAGCCTTCTGCCTGGTGAGGTCGGTGACCACCAGGCAGAGGGCCGGTCCCTCCTCACGGGAAAGAGGGGTGACGGCGGCATACACCGGGATCGGGCTTCCGGCCGCCGTCTGCAACTGGATCTCGCTCCGGCTGCTCCCCTCCTGCGCCTCTCCCTGCCTCAGCAGGGCGGTGAACGGCTCCCGGCTCGACGGGGCCACGAAGGCGTGGACCGAGGTGCCGAGCACGTGCTCGAGAGGCGCCCTGACAAGCTCGGCGAAGCAGCGGTTGCAGTAGAGGAGGGTGCCGTCCGCCAGCAGGGTGGCCGCCCCCTGGCCCATCTCCTCGATCATGATGCGGTAGGGGCGGTCGGCGCTCTTCAGGGTGTAGACCTTCTCTCCCTGCTTGTCGAGCACCACCAGGGCATCCACCTCCCCCTGACGGATGGCCCGCAACGTGTCTTCCGCCTCCTCGAGGCGTGCGCGCAGCTCTCTGACGTCGTCCTGCGGTTCGACAGCGTTCAGGAGATCGGACATGTCTCTGAGTAAAGGTTGAGGCGTCCGAGGACGCGCTCCGGGTCAGACAGGTCGCCCACGAGCCGGCGCAACGGCAGCGGGAGCCGCCGGACGAGCGTCGGCGTGGCGAGGATCCGGTCGTCCTCGGCCAAGCCTGGTTGTTGATAGATGTCAACCACTTCCAGGTCGTACCGCCCCGACAGGTGCTCCTCACAGAGTGCCCTGACCTTCTCGATCGCCCGCGTAGAGCAGGGCGTCGCGCCGCTCACGTAAAGCCGTAAGGTGTACCGCTCCCGCGAAGTGTTGGCGGGGATCTCCCCGGACGGCTGGGGGTCTATCTCCTTGTGCATCCGGTCAGTCCCGCGGATGAACGTCCAGGCCCACCAGAACCCGCTCGGAGCTCGACAGGTCGCCGATGATCCGCCGGATGGGCGCCGGCAGCCTGCGCACCAGGGTCGGGATGGCGAGGATCTGGTCGGCCCTGGCGAGCTGGGGGTTCTGCAGCAGGTCGATCACCTCGATCCGGTACCTGCCGGCAAGGTTTTCCTCGCAAAGCTTTTTCAAATTGGCCGTCGCGGTCAGCGATTTGGGGGTCTGGCCGGCGACGTACAGTCGCAGCTCCCAGAAATTGGCCCCGTCCTGCTGCCCCTCTTTGGCATGAAGGTCGGCTATCATGCTCCTCGCCCTTTCGGTCGTAAAAAATGGATCTATTCCGCAGAGAAGCTCAGGACGGGATTGTACCATCCACCGGAGATTTTTGTCCGGTACCTCGCGCCAGGCTCGCCACCACGGCCGCCAGATCCTGGACCTCGACCGGTTTGGCGACGTGCATCTGGAACCCGGACAGGAGAGCCCGTCGGAGATCTTCGCTCCGGGCGAAGGCCGTGAGGGCCGCGGCCGGCGTCTGTCCCCCCCGCTCGGAGGGCAGCTCGCGCAGGCGCCGGATCAGCGAGTAGCCGTCCTCGTCCGGCATGCCGATGTCCGAGAGCAGGACGTGCGGCTTCCAGGCTTCAACGGCCTGGAGGGCCTCGGCGACCGAGCCGACGGTCAGCACCTCGGCATCGCAGTGCTCCAGGATCTGCTGCAAGGTCTCCCGTGCGTCCGGCTCGTCGTCCACCACCAGGACGCGGATCCCCTTCAGGTTGAGCCTGGGATCGTCCTGGCACGTGATGGCTTGCGGCTCCGCCGTGGGGTGGACCCGGTGGCGCTCGTCCGCCGGCGTCAGATGGGCGACTGACACCGGCAGCCTCACGAAGAACGTGCTCCCCTGCCCCTCGCCCGGGCTCTGGACCCGCGCCGTGCCGCCTGGTACCGCGAGCAGGGCCTGCAGACGATCTGC
>CAXTNS010000541.1:0-4906 GCA_964245465.1 uncultured Thermoanaerobaculia bacterium | reverse complement strand
GGCCTAGTGTGCCTTGAGAGCGGCGGACGTTCAGAGAAACCCGCGAGGTGTAATCCACTCTACGAGCTGTCCAGTGATTTGGGCAACCCGATCGTAGTCCTCGTCATAATGCCAGAGGACCGCCCCCGCGGCCTCGGCGGTGGCAGCGATAAGAATGTCAGGGATCTTAACACTGCGATGGTGGAGCCCACCCTGCTTGGCCAGCTTGTGCTGAACCTCAAGGGCTCGCTCAAACTGATCCGCGCCACACGGAAGCTGATGGAGAGCGAGCAGCTCAGCGCTGAGCTGCTCGTAGTCGGCGGCGTTGCGGGCGGAGTATAGGATCTCCAGGCGGACCTGCGTGCAAGTGGCAAGAGTATCGGTCGCCAACCGTTGCTCCCAAGCTGTGGCAATCGCAGGATGCGCTGCGCGGTGCCAAGCACTGGTGTCGGCGAGGTAGAGAGTCAACGCTGCCACCGACGGCTGGCCTCGAGCACCTCGTCGCCGCGGTCAATCCCCTTGCCGGATCGGACGCGTTGGGCAAGACGGCGACGCAGATCGGCGCGGACGACTTCATCCAGGGCGCGATCTATGGTTTCCTTAATCCCCGTCGTGCCCAACACCTGCTGGGCACGAGCGAGTTGCTCCTCATCGATCTCCAGAGATGTGCGTCGCATAGCGGAAAGATAGCATAAGTATGATACACTCTCGTATATTCCTCAGAGCGTCATTGACATGCAGCCGGGATGCCCCAAGATGCGGCGCTACTTGGCTTTCCAAAACAGCCGGTAGAAATTCTCCCCCGTCCTCTGGCACACCTGCTCGTAGCTCTCTCCCGTTTCCTGACCCAGACGCTCCGCGATCTCGACCACATAGGCAGGACGATTCGGCTTGCCCCGATGGGGCACGGGAGCGAGGTAGGGGGTGTCCGTCTCGACGAGGCAGCGGTCCGGAGGGAGGACCGGGATCACCTCGCGCACGTTGTCCGCCCTGGGGAAGGTGATCATCCCGGAAAGTCCCAGGTAGAATCCGCGCTCGATCAGCTCGCGGGCCATCTCCAGGCCTCCGGCGAAGGAGTGGAAATCCGCCTGGAGATCCCGAAACGCCTCTTCGCGGACGACGGTGAGCATCTCGTCGTTGCTGTCCCGGTTGTGGACCACGACCGGGAGCCCCAGCGCGATGGCCAGAGCCCACTGCTCGCGCAACGCCCGAAACTGCGCCTCTCTTGGAGAGTAGTCGTAGTAGAAGTCGAGACCGCACTCCCCCACCGCCACGGCTTTGGGATCCGCGAGGAGGGAGCGAAGCCGGTCCACGTCGCCGTCCTGCCAGGACGAGGCGTCGTGGGGATGGGTCCCCAGGGCGCACCAGACGTCCGGATGGCGGTGGCAGAAAGCGAGGACGTCCTCCGCCTCCTCCAGCTTCGTGGCCGGTACGAGGAACCCTTGGACACCCCGTTCCCGGGCCCCGTCGAGGGCACGCTCGCGCTCCTCCGGAGGCAGGTTCTGGAGGTGGCAGTGGGAGTCGATCAGCCTCACTTGACCCGTGTACCGTTGGGAACCTGGACGTCCGGATGGAGCAGAACCGGCTTGCCGTCGAGCGATGCGGCCAGCACCATCCCCTGGGACTCGACGCCCATGAGCTTCGCCGGCTGGAGGTTCGCCACCACCACGACCTGCCGGCCCACCAGGTCCTCCGGCTTGTAGGCGAGCGCGATGCCCGCCACGATCGTGCGGGGCTTCTCCTCGCCCACGTCCACCGTCATCTTGAGCAGCTTGTTCGACTTCGGCACGGGCTCGGCGGCCACGACCGTGGCCACCTTCAGCTCGGCCTGGAAGAACTGGTCGATCGAAACGAGCGGCTTCTCGGGCTCGGCGGTGGTCTCCATCGTCTTCTCTTTCTCCTGGGCCTTGGCCTCGCCAAGGTAGGCCTCCTTGTCGATCCGCGGGAAGAGCGGCCCGAGCTCCGGCAGGATGGCGTCCGTGGGCGTCATGTCATCCCCTCCCCACTTCATGGCGCCGAGGCTGGTGGGCGGCTCGGCCGTGCCCACGGCCGCCAGCACCTGGGGGGCGACCCGCGGCATGAACGGCAGCAGGCCGGTCGCCACGATCCGCACCGCTTCGAGGCCGATCCACAGGATGCGGGAGAGCTTGGGCGATCCCCCTTCCTCCTTGAGGACCTTCCATGGCTCCCTTGAGACGATGTACTGGTTCGTCTCCGCCAGCAGCCGCCAGAGACTCTCCAGGGCGCGGCTGAAGGCCAGATCCTCCATGGCGGCCCGGTAATCCTGCACCACCTGCGCGGCCACGGGGGCCAGCGGGTTGTTGCCGCAAGCTTCCGGCGGCGTCATGCCGTTGAAGGCGCGCCGCGAGAGGGTGACCAGGCGGCTCACGGTGTTGCCGAGGCCGTTCGCGAGGTCGCTGTTGTAGCGGTCCACGAAGGCCTCGTCGGAGAAGTTGGCGTCCTGGCCCAGGACCATCTCGCGCAGCAGGAAGTAGCGGACGTTGTCGCTGCCGAAGCGGTCGATCAGCTCGTCCGGGCGCACGATGTTGCCCGCCGACTTCGAGACCTTCTTGCCGTCGCGCTGCCACCAGCCATGGGCCCATACCACGGTCGGCAGGGGCAGCCCGGCGGACATCAGGAAGGCCGGCCAGTAGACGGCGTGGTGGCGCAGGATGTCCTTTCCTATCAGATGGAGACGGACGTCGCCCTGCTCCCAGAACTTCCGGTAGAGCTCACCCTCTTCCTGACCGAATCCCAGAGCGCTGATGTAGTTGATCAGGGCGTCGAGCCAGACGTAGATGGTCTGGCCCGGGCGGCCGGGGAACGGGATGGCCCAGTCCACGTTGGCCCGCGAGACCGAGAGGTCGCGCAGGCCGGATTCCACGAACGCGCGGACCTCGTTGAGGCGGCTCTCCGGGCGCACGAATTCCGGGTGCTGCGCGTAGAGGTCGAGCAGCGGCTGCTGGTACTTGGAGAGACGGAAGAAGACGTTCTCCTCCGACTTCCACTCCACCGGCAGGCTATGGACGGGGCAGGTTTTCCCCGGTCCCAGCTCCTTCTCGGTGTAGTAGGTCTCGCAGGGCGGGCAGTACCACCCCTCGTGGGGCGCCGTGTAGAAGTCCCCGGCCGCCTCGATCCGGCGGACGATCTCGAAGACTCCCTGGTGGTGCCGCGGCTCGGTCGTGCGGATGAAGTCGTCGTAGGAGAACTCCAGCCGGTCGCGCAGCTCGCGGTACTTGGCCACGACCCGGTCGGCCAGGACGATGGGCTCGATTCCCTCGGTGCGGGCCGCTTTCTCGATGTTCTGGCCGTGCTCGTCGGTGCCGGTGAGGAAGTAGACCTCCTCGCCCGCCATGCGGAGGTAGCGCGCCAGGGTATCGCCAACCGTCGTCGTGAAGATGTGCCCGATGTGGGGCAGCGCGTTCACGTAATAGATCGGAGTGGTGATGTAGAAGGTGCTCATGGGGAGGGGGATTGTATAGCAGTAGGGGCGGCCCTGCGTGGCCGCCCTGGGGCCTCAGACCAACTCTTCCGGCGTGAACCGGTAGTGCATCGCGCAGAAGGCGCAGTCGGCCTCGATGCTGCCGTCCTCCTCCCGCAGGTAGTCGCGGTCCTCCTCGGGAAGCAGGACCAGGTGCTGGCGCAGGCGCTCCCGGCTGCACCGGCAGCGGTAACGCAGGGGCCGCACCTCCTTGACCTCGCGGTCGAAGCCGGCGAGCACCTGCTCGACCACGTGGTCGGCGCCCCCCTCTTCCAGGAGATGGCTGACGCCGCGGATCCCCGCGATGTTCTCCTCCAGCCGGGAGATGGTGCCTTCGGGCGCGCCGGGGAGCACCTCGACGACCATGCCGCCGGCCGCCGCCACGCCGCTCGGCTTGCCGAGCACACCCAGGAGCACGGCGGACTTCGTCTGCTCGCTCTGGGAGAGGTAGTAGGCCACGTCCTCGCCGATCTCGCCGCTCACCAGCTCGACCTGGCTCTGATAGCTCCTGCCCCCCTCGTACTCGCGGAGCACCCGCAGGTAGCCCTTGCCCACGGCCCGGCCCACACCAAGCTTCCCGTTCGGCCAGTCCGGAACCTGGACACGGCCGTCGCCCACGATGCCCCGCAGGTTGCCCTCGTCGTCGGCCTCGGCGAGGACGCGCAGGAGCGGGCCGTCCCCCCGAACCTCCAGCATCAGCCGGCTGGGAGTCTTGGTGGACAGCCGCTGCAGAATGGCCGCCCCGGCCAAGCAACGTCCAAACGCGGCGGCAGGTACCGGCCAGAGGTCGAACCGGTCCCGTACCTCTTCCATGACGTCGGTGATATCGGCGACCGCCCAGCGGAGGAAGCCGTTGCCGGCCAGGCCCAGCTCCAGCCTCCCCTGTGCGGTGACAGGTGTCTCGTTCACTACAGTCTCCAACTGTGGATGGTTAACTTCCCAGGGTACCCGCGGCAGCCAGTGCGGCACGGTAAACGTCCCGCCAGGGGACTCCACTGGCGAGCGCCAGCCGCCGGCAGTCTTCGAACTCGGGTGCGGCTGCGAGCGGCCGGCCATCGAGGCGGGCGCGCTTGATCCTCACGGTTCCAAACGCGGTGGGGACTTCCAGAATTTCTCGTTCCGCCTCGAACCGGGCCGCGGCATGGTAGCGGCAGCCCAGAGAGCCGGACTCGGTCAGAAGAACCCCGGCGAGGTGCTCGAGCTGCCCCCGCCTGCAGAGCAGGGTGACCAGGGTGCCGGGCCGGTTCTTCTTCATCTGCACAGGGGTGAAGTAGACGTCGAGGGCGCCGGCTTCGAGCAGCCGCTCCATGAGAAAGCCGAAGCCCTCCCCGGGGAGGTCGTCCACCTCACACTCCACCACCATGACCTCCGCCCGCCCCTCCCCCCTCCGCCCGCGCAACCGCCGCCGGGCGTGTGGCAGGAGCACCGCGTTCGGGATCCAGCCCA
>CAXTNS010000540.1:0-4909 GCA_964245465.1 uncultured Thermoanaerobaculia bacterium | reverse complement strand
TCGTTCACGGGGTGGGAATGGTATCCCACCCCTCAGTCATACCGGATCGCCACCAGCGGGTCCGTCCTCATGGCTTTCCGCGCCGGGATCCAGCAGGCGATGAAAGCGATGGTGGCGAGGATGAGCGAGACCAGGGTGAAGGTGGCCGGGTCTTGCGGCTTGATGCCGATGAGGAAGCTCGCCAGGAGGAACGAGGCGCCGAACGCGAGGAGGAGGCCCGCCAGGAGGCCGATCCCGAGCTGCAGCATGCCCTGGCGCAGGATCATCCGCAGCACGCTCTGGCGCTGGGCGCCGAGGGCCATGCGGATGCCGATCTCCTGGGTGCGCTGGTTGACCGAGAAGGCGATCACTCCATAGATGCCCACGGAGGCGAGCAGCAGGGCGGCGACGCCGAAGATGGCGAAGAGCGAGGCGAAGAGGTTGGGGAAGAACAGGCCCTGCTCCAGGATCTGCTCCATCGAACGGACGAAGTAGAGGGGCAGGTCGGGGTCGAGGGCGTTGACCTGCTGGCGCACCACGGCCGTGAGGGCCAGAGGGTTGCCCGTGCGGGAGCGGGCGGTGATGCTGACGAACCCCGGGCAGCGCTGGGAGAGCGGCAGGTAGAAGCCGTCCGGGGTCTCTCCGTCGTTGTCGTTGATCCCCTCCATCTGGAGGTCGGGCACGGCGCCGACGACGGTGCGCCAGGGCGGGTCGGTCACGTCGTTCGGCTCTTCCTGGAGGCGGACACGCTTGCCGAGCGGATCCTGGCCGGGCCAGGCCCTGGCGGCGAAGCTCTGGTTGACGATGACGACGGGCAGGCTGCCGGCCGTGTCGAGCCGCCCGAAGTCGCGGCCGGCCAGCATCCTGGCGCCGAAGACGTCGAAGAACCCGTGAGAGACCACGAACATGTGGGTCTGGGGCAGGTCGCGCTCGGTGGGATAGGAGCCGCCTTCGAGGCGGTACCGCCAGAGCCCGGAGCCGCCGCCCGGGATGTTGGTGGTGGCGGCGATGGTGGCCACGTCCGGCTGGCTCGCGAGGCGCTCCAGGAGGTCCTCGAAGAAGGCCATGCGCTTCGCCTCTTCGGGATAGGTGGCTTCGAAGAGGGCGACGCGGGCGGTGAACAGGTTCCTGGGATCGAAACCCAGGTCGATCGTGCGCACGGCGACGACGCTGCGGATCATGAGCCCGGCGCTGACGAGGAGCAGGCAGGAGAAGGCGACCTCGCCGATCACCACCAGGCGGCTGAAGCGGCCGAGGCGCAGGCTGGAGGAGCCGCGGCCCTCGTCTTTCAGCACCTCGCCGACGTCGGTGCGCGAGGCCTGGAGGGCCGGCAGGAGCCCGGAGACCAGGGCCGCCACCACGGTCATGCCGAGGGCGAAAGCGAGGGCCAGGGGATCGAGGGCGATCCGGATCCAGAACGGCGGGTTGTTGCCGGCGATGGCGGCGTTGAAGAGCTTGACTCCCCAGTAGGCGAAGGCCACGCCCAGGACGGCGCCGAGCGAGGAGAGGATCAGGCTTTCGAGCAGGAGCTGCCCCACGACCCGCCCGCGGCCGGCGCCCAGGGAGGAGCGGATGGCGATCTCGCGGGTGCGGCGCGCGACGCGGGCCGTCATCAGGCTCGCCACGTTGATGCAGGCGAGCAGGAGGACGACCAGGCAGAACGCGAACATGGTCCAGAGGAGCGTGGCGATCTCGTCGCCGGTGGCCTCCTCCATCCAGGGCTTGACCACGGCGACCCGGCCCTCGTTGGTCTTGGGGTACTCGGCGGCGAGGACCTTGGCAAGGCCGTTCATCTCGGCCCGCGCCTGCTCCAGGGAGACGCCGTTCCTGAGGCGTCCCATGACCTCCAGGGTGTTGCCCTTGCCGCGCTCGACGCGGATGGGATCGAGCCGGAGGGTGGACCACACCTCGGTGGCGTTGGGGAAGGCGAAACCCTGGGGCATGACGCCCACGATGGTGCCGGGCTTGCCGTTGATCCGCACGGCCCGGCCGAGCACCTTGGGGTCGCCCTGGTAGCGCTTCTTCCAGACGCCGTAGGAGAGGATGGCGGCCGGCTCGCCCTGGGGGGTGTCTTCTTCCGGCAGGAAGGAGCGGCCGAGGATGGGCTTGACGCGCAGGACGTCGAAGCCGTTGGCCGAGATGAAGGTGCCGTCGAAGCGCTCCGGCTGGCCGCCGTTGCCGTTGTCGCCGCTCAGGTTGAGGGTGCCGCCGTCGTAGGCCGCGAGGGCCTCGAAGGATTTCTGGCGCTCGCGCCAGTCGAGGAAGTCGTGGAGGAAGACCTCCAGGCTGGGCTCTTCGCGGGAGGGGTTGGCGTTCTCGAGGTGCATCAGGCGCTCGGGCTCGGGCACGGGCAATCCCCGGATCATGGCGCCGTAGACGATGCTGAACATGGCGGTGGCGAGCCCGATGCCGAGCCCCAGGGCGAGCACCGCGGCGAGCGTGACGCCGGGGCTGCGGAACAGCATGCGGACGCCGAACCGGACGTCCTGGCCGATGGATGTCATGAGATCCCTCCCGGAGGTTTTACGCGGGAGGGAGGGGAAAGGTTACTGGGCCGCCTACGCCGGCTTCTCCGTCTCTTCCAGCCCCCGCCAGGTCTCTTCGTTGTCGTCGAAGATGGGCAGGTCGGGCATGCGGCCGCGGGCGGCGTTGACGTGCCAGCCCCAGAGGAGCGCCCATTTGAGGTAGGTGCCGTACGCCTGGAGCATGCAGAAGACGAGGCCGTGCATGCCGTCCAGGACGCCGAGCTGGAAGATATAGGTGCGGAAGAAGCGCCAGATGGAACGGCCGAAGACCTCGACGGCTCCCGACTTCTTCTTCTCCCGCCAGTTCTGCGAGGCGCCCCAGAAGCTGTACTTCTCGATCCGCCGGACGTACTCGTCGAGCGAATCGGTCATGTAGTGGTCCATGGGGTTGCGCAGCAGCGGGGCCGGGCCGCGGGTGGCCATGTCGGCGTGCACGCGGCGGTTGGGGTAGCGGGCCGAGCCGTTCCGGACCAGGCGGACGACCTGGTCGTGCTGCCAGCCGGAGAAGCGGATCAGGCGGCCGAGGAAGTAGACCCGCCGGCGGATGGTGTAGGCCTCGTGCATGGGGCTGGCGGCGAGCAGCCCCTCGATCTCGCGCTGGAGCGCCGGGGTGCAGCGCTCGTCGGCGTCGAAGATGAGGATCCACTCGTTTGCGACCTGGTCCATGGCCCAGTTCTTCTGCGAGGCCGAGCCGAAGTAGGTGCGCTGGAAGAAGCGGACCTTCTCGTAGCCGCGGCAGATCTCGGGCGTGCGGTCGGTCGAGAAGGAGTCCACGGCCAGGATCTCGTCGCACCACAGGAGCGACTCGATGCAGCCGGCGATGTGGGCTTCCTCGTTGAAGGTGGTGATGATCGCCGAGATGCGGGGACGAGGAGGGGCCATAGAGAGGGAAAGCGTATCAGAACCCCTGTTATAGAATCCCGCCGTCCTCGAACCGACCTCGTGGGAGGCCTGTGCGCGCGTACGTCGTCTTCCTGATCCTGCTCTCGGTGAAGGTCCTGGCCCGGACCTTCTACCGCCTCGACGTGAAGTGGACCGGCGACGTGCCGCCCGAGCCGTGGCGGCGGATCCGCATCACCGCCATCCTGAACCACACGAGCCTCTACGAGGCCCTGCTCGCGGGCGCCTGCCCCAACCACTTCCTCTGGCGGATCGCCCGCCATGGGGTGGTGCCGATCGCCCAGAAGACCACGGAGCGGGCCGTGGTGGGGCGCTTCTACGGCCTGGTGGCGGCGCGGGTCATCTCCATCACCCGCCAGCGGGACGAGACCTGGAGCGAGGTGCTGCGGCAGATCGATCCGGACGCCATGGTGCTCATCCTCCCCGAGGGCCGGATGAAACGGGCCAACGGCCTGGACGCCCAGGGCAAGCCCATGACCGTGCGCGGCGGCATCGCCGACATCCTGGAAACCATGGGCGAGGGACGGTTTCTGATCGCCTACAGCGGCGGCCTTCACCACGTACAGACCCCGGGCGAGCGTTTCCCCCGGCTGTTCAAGACGATCCGCCTGCGCCTGGAGGTGGTGGACATCGGCCAGTACCAGGCCGCGTGCCTGGCCGAGGGAGGCGTCAAGGGGTTCCGGCGGGCCGTGGTGAACGATCTCGAGCGGCGGCGGGACGAGGTCTGCCCGGCACTGGAGGCGGAGAACCGGTAGGACCTGCTCCGCTTCTTCTCCCTCCAAATGGAGCTCGAAAGGGCGGGGTCTCCCCACCCTTGTCAGACGCTTCAAGATTTTTTCAAGAGGAGTATTGACACGAGCCCCAGGCCGTGGTATCAAGATAATTGTAGTTGCTCCACGCCTTAGATTCCTCACAACTGCAGTGAGCCTCAGGGGAGGAAGGAATGTCTAGAGCCCCCCCTGCACAAGCTTTAGCCCGTCTATTCCGTGTCGAGCGAGTCAGTTTGACGGGATTGAAAGAAAACTTTGCACCACAGCAGGTCAAGGATTTTACGATTCCGCCAGGAGGCATCGACATCTGGGTCTCCATTCCATGGACGTCTTCGAGATCCCGGGCCGTGGACATCCTCGCTTCGGGACAGATCTTCCCCACGACCATGGGGAGGCCGGTGACAAAGGTTGCGAGGACGGATACGGGTACGGAAACGACTGCGAATCCGGCGGCAGCGGCTTGCAGGATCGCAGTGGGCGCGGTCTTCACCGTACCCTCGATCAACGTCGCACTCTTCAACTCAACACTCTTCAACAAAGAGCCGATTTTGTTGATGAACCAAAATCTCACAAGAATTCCACCCGTGGATGATCCCAACGGACACGCTCTCCTCTTCAGGTTGCCTCTGTTCAACGTCGAGGACCCGCAGGGTGAGCCGCTAGCGTTCCTCACCAGCCTGAGATACGGAGCCGACAACTATCTCACGCGAGATGAGTTCAGGACCATTCGTGAGA
>CAXTNS010000539.1:335-4922 GCA_964245465.1 uncultured Thermoanaerobaculia bacterium | reverse complement strand
GTCTTGAAGTGCTCGGTCAGCTCGGTGATCCGGCTGGTCAGGATCGCGACCTGCACCTCGGGCGACCCGGTGTCGCTCTCGTGAATCCGGTAATCGTTGATGATCTGCTGTTTGACTTCCGTGGTTTGCGCCAAAGCAAACTCCTCCTTACATTTCTCTCAGATGTATATTGTACCACAAGGGGCCTGTGCTCAACGAAATACGACCCGGGGCTGGACGATGCCCACCCCGGCGGTGCCAATCCTCTCGACGACGGTGCCGACCGCGATGAATTCCCGCCGCCGGTTCATCAGCTTGACCCAGTCCCCCTCGTCCCCAGCCAGCTCGCGCACGAGCACCGTCTGTCCGTGACTGATCCGGTGCTCCTGCTGCGGGTCGGCCGTGACCTCGCCGAAGGGGAGGGGGATCTGGTCGAAGGGGACCCAGGCCGGCCCCGCGGGCTCGCCCGCTTGGACCCGCTCTTCGAGACGGGCGAGCGGCAGGGCGTCTTCCACCTGGAAGCCGCCGATCCGGGTACGGCGCAGCTCGGCGAGATGGCCCCCGACCCCCAGAGCAGCGCCCAGGTCATGGGCGAGGCCGCGGGCGTACGTCCCGGAGGAGCAGGCGAGCCGGAAGCGCAAGCAGCCGTCCTCGATCTCCCCCAGGGGAGCGAATTCGTAGACCGTGACCTCCTTGGGCTCGGTGGGGACCTCTTCGCCCCGGCGGGCCAGCTCGTAGAACTTCACCCCCTGTACCTTCTTGGCGGAGTAGGGGGGAGGCTGCTGTAGGATCTCGCCCTCAAAGCCCTTCAGGGCCGCGGCCACGGCCTCAGGGGCGAGCGCCGACAACTGCGCCATAGCCTCGGCCGGCGCCTCGGCAACCACCTTGCCGGAAGCGTCGTAGGTGTCGGTCGAGACGCCGAAGCGGACGACCCCTTCGTAGACCTTGGGGGCGCGGATCAGGAACCGGGTCAGCCGGGTCGCCGTGCCCAGGGTGAGCAGCAGGAGGCCGGTCGCGTCCGGGTCCAGGGTGCCGCAGTGGCCGATCTTCTTCTGCTTCAGGATGCGGCGCACCTTCTGCACGGCGTCGTGCGAGGTGAAGCCCGGCTCCTTGTCGAGCAGGAGCAGTCCGTCTTTCATCTCGGCCGTCATGCTTGGGCGAGGGCCGCCCCCAACTCGGCCGCCACCTGACGGCGGATCTCCTCGCCGTCCCCTTCCAGGGTGAAACCGGCGGCGTTCCGGTGCCCGCCGCCGCCGTGATGCCGGGCGATCTTCTCCACGTCCACCTCGCCGCGGCTGCGCAGCGAAATCTTGTGGGTGCCGTCCTCCCGCTCGCGGATCAGGGCCACGGCGTCCACTCCCGCGATCGAGCGGATGCTGTCGATCAGCCCCTCGGAGTCACCGGGATTGGCCCCGGCCGTCTCGAACATGGCTCGCGTCAACCGGCCGGTGGCGACCCGTCCCCCTTCGTGGATTTCCAAGGTCCGGAGCATCTCGCCCAGCAGGCGCACAACGCCCAAGGGCTGGCTCTCGTAGAGCCACTGGGACACCTGCTCCGGGTGGGCTCCCTCGCGCACCAGGGCGGCCGCAGCCTCGAAGGCGGCGGGGGTGGCGTTGGAGAAGCGGAAGCCGCCGGTGTCCGTGACCAGGGTCAGATACAGGCAGGCCGCGACCTCGGGCTCCAGCGACACCTTGAGGCCCTGGGCCAGGCGGAAGACCATCTCGCCCACGGCCGGCGCCGCCGAGTCGACCCAGTTGACGGCGCCGTAGCACTGGTTGCCCAGGTGGTGGTCGATGTTGATCACCGGCCGTTCGGCGAGGTGTTTCTCCAGCCCCGTGCGGTCCGGGCTCGGGCACTCCAGCACGATGATGGCGTCGAACATGTCGGGGAAGCCGGCGGGCGGCTCCTCCCCGACGTGGATGCGCTCGCTGCCGGGCAGCGGCCGGTAGACGGCCGGCGTGGGGTCGCGGTTCCACACCACGGCCCCCTTGCCGAGACCGCGCAGCATCCGGGCGAGGCCCAACTCGGAGCCGATGGCGTCGCCGTCCGGGTTGACGTGGCTGGTCAGCAGGAAACGGTTGCCCTGGCGGATTCTCCGCAACAGGTCTTCAGGAGCTTTCATCCCGCCCATGGAGGCTCTCCAAGAGGTCTGAGATCTTTTGACTGTGCTCGGCACCCCGGTCGAGCTCGAAGACGAGCTCCGGGGTGACCCGCGTCCGGAGCCGGTGCGACAGCTCCGTGCGCAGGAACCCCCGAGCGTGGCGGAGACCCTCGATGGTCTCCTGCCGCTGCTGGTCGTCGCCCAGGACCGAGACCTTCACGATGGCCCTGCGCAGGTCCGTGGTGACGTCGACCTCGGTGATCGAGGCGAGCTTCACCCGCGGGTCGTGCACCTCCCGCAGGAGGAGATCGGAAAGCTCCGCGCGCAAAACGTCGCTCACGCGGTCGGTACGGCGGCTCATGACGCTCCCTCCAGGATCTGCGGGTCCCAGCGGGTGAGGTAGACCTCGGGATCGCTCTCCACCAGGTTCCGCATCTCTTCCATCATTCTGTCCATCTCCATCTCGCCACCCGCCGCGACTACCGCCACCGCGATCTCCGCCCGCTGATGCAGGTCGTGGAAGTCAGTCTCGGCGATCGAGACGCGATAGCGCTGGTGCACCCGGTCGATCAACGACTTGACGACGCGCAGCTTGTCCTTGAGCCTGAGTCTCGACGGCAGCTGCAGCACGAATACCGCAATTCCGACGATCATGGGATCGGCCTTGCGTCCGCCTGTCGTTTCCTGGGGAAAACGCAGGGACGGGCTTGCCCGCCCTTGCGTTCCATCCCAAGGGTTACAGGACCGGAGCCACCTCTTCGCTGGTATAGGCCTCGATGAAGTCGCCCGGCTTGAAGTCCTGGAACCGTTCGAGCCCGATACCGCAGTCGAAGCCGGTCCGCACCTCGGAGGCGTCGTCTTTGAAGCGCCGCAGCGAGGAGATCTTCCCCTCGTAGATGACTCGGTTGTCGCGCAGCAGCCGCACCGCCGCGCTCCGGGGGATGACCCCCTCGACCACATGGCAGCCGGCGATCGTGCCCACCTTGGGCACCTTGAAGGTGTCGCGCACCTCGGCCCGGCCGGCCGAGACCTCGCGGAAAGTGGGCTCGAGCAGGCCCGTCATGGCCTTGCGCAGCTCGTCGATCAGCTCGTAGATCACGGTGTGGAGGCGGATCTCCACCTCTTCCTTCTCCGCGAGCTCCACGGCGCTGCGCTCGGGCCGGACGTTGAAGCCGATGACGATCGCCTTGGACGCCGAGGCGAGCAGCACGTCGTTGGTCGAGATGGCGCCGACACCCGAGTGGAGCACCGAGACCTTGACCTTCTCCGTGCTGGCCTTCGCCAGCGCCTCCTTGAGCACCTCGACCGAGCCCTGCACGTCCGCCTTGAGGATGACCGGCAGGTCCTTGACCTCGCCCTCCTGAATGCCCTTGAAGAGCTGGTCGAGAGACATCCGCGCCTGCGAGGGAGCAAGGCCGCGCCGCCGCTCTTCCTGGGAGCGGAACTCGGCGATGCCGCGCGCCTTGGACTCGTCCTCCACCACCTGGAGGATGTCGCCCGCGTCCGGCAGGTCGTTGAAGCCGGTCACCTCGACGGGGGTCGCGGGGCCGGCCTTCTGCGCCCGGTGGCCCAGGTCGTCGCTCATCGAGCGCACCCGGCCCCAGGTGGCGCCGGAGACGAACACGTCGCCCACGTTGAGCGTGCCGTTCTGCACCAGCACGGTGGCCACGATGCCCCGGCCCACCTCCTTGCGGGCCTCCAGCACGGCGCCCTGGGCGGCGATGTCCGGGTTGGCCTTGAGGTCCAGGATGTCCGCCGTCAGCAGGATCATGTCGAGCAGGTCCGGGATGCCCTGGCGCTTCAAGGCCGAGATGGGCACCATGACCGTGTCGCCGCCCCAGTCCTCGGCCACCAGGCCGCGGTCGGCGAGCTCCTTCTTGACGCGGTCGAGGTTGGCGTTCGGCTTGTCGATCTTGTTGATCGCCACCACGATCGGCACCTTGGCCGCGCGGGCGTGGTCGATCGCCTCGACCGTCTGCGGCATGACGCCGTCGTCGGCCGCCACCACCAGGACCACGATGTCCGTGATCCGGGCGCCGCGGGCGCGCATCATGGTGAACGCCTCGTGGCCCGGAGTGTCGACGAAGACGATCTGCCGGCCGTTGACCTCCACGTGGTAGGCGCCGATGTGCTGGGTGATGCCGCCGAACTCCCCCTCCGTGATCTTGGAGGAGCGGATGCCGTCGAGCAGCGAGGTCTTGCCGTGGTCGACGTGGCCCATGATGGTGACGACCGGACCGCGCGAGGCCTTGGCCTCCGGCTGGTCGGCGCCGCCCTGAAGCTCCTGGCGGAGCTGGACCTCCTCCTCGAAGGAGACCACCATGGCCTCGACGCCCAGGTCGCGGGCGAGGGCCTGCGCCAGCTCGGTGTCGAGCACCTGGTTGATGTTGGCCATGATGCCGCGCTTGAAGAGCGAGTTGATCAGGTCGCGCACGCGCACCCCGAGCTTCTCGGCGAACTCGCGCAGGGTCATGCCCTCGCTGATCATCACCGGGCCCGAGGGCTTG
>CAXTNS010000539.1:0-325 GCA_964245465.1 uncultured Thermoanaerobaculia bacterium | reverse complement strand
AACGGCAAGAGCAGGCCTCCCTCGTCCTCCTTGCGCTGGACGCGGCGGCGGCGCCGGCCGCTCACGGGGCCGGTGTCCTCGCCCTCCAGGTCTTCCAGGGTGCCCTTGAAGCCCGTCAGATCCTCGTCGAGCTCGCGCGGACCGGACTTCTTGGGGCCGCCGGGCTTGCCGCCCTTCTTCTTCTTGTCGCGGGCGATCTGCTCCTGCAGACGCTCGGCGGCGCGCCGCTTCTGCTCCTCGGTGGCGAGCGGAGAGGCGGCGCCCATGGGCTGCTGGCCCGGGCGAGTCATGCCCGGCCGGCCCGCGGGCGGCGGTCCGGCCGGCC
>CAXTNS010000538.1:0-4928 GCA_964245465.1 uncultured Thermoanaerobaculia bacterium | reverse complement strand
CAACGGCCCCGGCTGGAGATCAACCTCCCGGATTCGCAACCGGCTGATTGTTGGCTGGCGTGACGTCCACGCAGGGCTCGCAGGGCTGGGGACAGTGCGAGCTGCCTTCCGTTTCCGGATGGCACGAGGGGTTCGAGGAGCCGCTGTGGCACTCGTAGTCCCCATATCCTTCGTAGGTCAACGTCTGGGTCCCGCAGGCTCGGGTCGGCGTCGGCGACGGCGACGGCGACGGCGAGCCAGGCGCGTCACTGGTCCGCGTTTCGTTCGAATGCTCCAGCTCCGAGCTCTTGGCCAGTTGGCGCGACCGGCCGGCCAGTTCCCGGATCCGCTCGGGGCTCATGCCGACGAGGAAGTTGCCGACCGACTTGGGGAGCGAGGTGTCGGGCACCCGGTCGCCGTCGGTGTCCACGATCACGGTGGCGGTCCGCGCGCTGGGCTGCCTGTAGCGGACCGCGTTCCAGGTGGCGTTGGTCGCGGGCAGGAGCTGGAAGCCCCGGACGATCTCCAGCCGTTTCGCCGAGATGCCGTCGGCCGGCGTGAAGGTCAGCTTGAAATTGACCCGAACCGGCGCCACGTAGTGCCCGCTGGCCTCGGTTTCCTTGATGATCCTCATCTTGGTGATGGGCTGCTCGCCGTTGGCGACGACCCGGATTTTGAAGTCGCCGCAGGAGGTCTTGAAGGGAGCTACGCTCTCCAGTTGCAACGCCCGGAGCTGGATGCGGGTCTCGGCGGCGCCGTCCGGGCCGAAGGTGGCGTTGTCGAGACGCTGGACGATGGTGTCCGCGAGCCCGAGCTCACCGGGCCTGCCCGTGGCGAGAGGGCTGCCGCGGAGGATGATCTTACCCGTGAAAGCCCCGGACCTCGGGCAGAAGAAGCCCTTGGGGATCGGCCGGTTGGCAAAATCGATGAAGGTCGTGCCGTCGCCCGGGGTCCACCAGACATCGATGCCGTTCTCGATGGTGTTGACTGGAGCGGCGAGGACCGGAAGGGCGAAAACGAAGGCGAGAGTCAGGAGACAGAAGAAAGCTTTTTTCATGGAGAAGTCCTCAAAAGTTCATTTTCCTCAAGATAGAGCCTTTCGACAGAATGGAGTTCCTCCCAGAGGGCGGCGGGCCACGGACGGGGAGGGGATGCGGCGGAAGGAAGCCCCGGCAGAGATCCAAGACAACTCCTTAATTTAATGTGATGGCAAAAATCCGTTGAGCCTGATCAGAAAAGGCGCTCTCAGGACGCTCCTACTTATCCTGGTACACCCCGGTGGGGTAACCGTGACATCCAGCGGCTGGGTTCCGGGCTCACGTGCTGCTGGTTCGCAACGGCCAGGAGATGGCCGCGTTCCGGCTGGCCCTCGCGGGACCGCTGACGGAGGTTGGCTTCGCGCTTCAGTAGAGGGGCTTGAAGGCGCCCGAAATGATTTCGGCGAGACGTTGCTCGATGCCGCGCCTCTTCCAGCTTTCATAGGTGATCTCGCGGCAGTGCTTCTCATCCTCGGCGAAGACCGCCTCGAGCCGGGTCCCGAAGCCGCGATCGTAGAACGTGAGGGTCTCCTCGGCGTTTTCGTACATCGAGCGCGCGTCGAAGTTGATCGAGCCGATCGTGCTGAAGATGCCGTCGACGACGCTGTCTTTGTTGTGCATCATCGTGCGGTTGTACTCGAAGATCCGCACGCCCGCGGTGAGGAGCTCCCCGTAGTGGAGGCGCGAGGCCATGCGCACGACCGGCTGGTCGATGTGCCGGCCGGGGACCATGATCCGCACGTCGACGCCGCGTCTCGCCGCCTCCATGAGCGCCTCGCGGATCTGCCGCTTGGGGGCGAAGTAGGCGTTCTGGATGTGGATCGATTTACGGGCTGACTGGATCGACACGAAATAGAGCATGGCGGCGAGCGAGGACGAGTCGCCACGCGACACCTTGATCGCCTGCGCCGCGACCTCTCCCGCCGGGGCGATCTCGGGATAGAACTTGTCGCCGGCCAGGATCTCGCCGGTGGTGAACGTCCAGTCCTCGCTGAAGATCGCCTGCATCTGCGCCGAGACGGGTCCGGTGGCCCGCACCATCATGTCCCGCCACTCCTTCGGGTTGCGGGCGTCCCCGAGCCAGGAGTCGGCGATGCAGAAGCCGCCGGTGAAGCTGACCTTGCCGTCGACGACCAGGATCTTCCGGTGCGTCCGGCGGACGATCTTGTGAAGAGTCCACAACCGGATCGGCCGGAACATGGCCGTCTTGACCCCCGCCTGCCGCATGCGGACGAGGAGCGGCCCGGCGAATTTGCTGCCCGTGCCGTCCACCAGCACGCGGACCTCGACGCCCCGCCGCGCGGCGTCCATCAGCGCCTCGGTGATGATCTTGCCCGCCCGGTCGTCCTTGAAGATGTAGGATTCGAGGTTCACCGTCTTCCTGGCCTCGCGGATGGCGCGGGTCATGGCGGGAAAGATCTCGTCGCCATTGTTCAGGATTTCGGCGCGGTTGCCATCGACCATCGCGAAGCCGAAGGCCCCCAGAGAGCGGCGGAAGGCGTCGTCGGCCACGGCGATGGAGTTGTCGTACTGGTAGACGCTCCGCTTGTCGAAGCGGACCATCGTGCAGGCCGACGCCTGGACGAGGAGCGCCACGAGGAGGCAGCAGGACAGGAGACGGCCACGGACCTGGCTCCGCCAGATGGATGGTTGCTGCGATCCTCCTTGCACGCCCTGCCCTCCTTTCTCCGGGAGGATCTTACCTCGACATCTCCTCTGGCCTGCTCTCCCTGCCCCTGACCGGCCAGGCCCGCGGGCCGGTCAGGGGCAGTTTACCGGCGTAGACCACGGGAAGCACCGATTTGGAGACCTCAGGACTTCTACGCGCCAACGTTTGTCATCGCGAGCGAATGAGCGACGACACCGGAACGAGGAACGCGGCGGCGTTGAGCGCGATCATCACTCCGGAGAACGACCAGAGCCCGAGCGCCACCGCGATGCCGGCGTGCATTCCGATTACGGCGAGCACACAGGCGCGGCGCGTGCGGCGGTGCCAGATCAGAAACGCATAGCCGATTTCGACCGCCAGCGTCCCCCAGCATGCGAGCAGTGGAAGCGTCGGATAGAACGCAAGCCAAGAGAGATCCACCGATTGGAATCGCGGCCGGAGCACCGCGCGCCAGATCGCCTCGCCGTTTCGCCACTGCTCACCGCGAATCTTTGCGATGCCAGAGGTGAGATAGACGATGCAGAGATGGATCTGCAACACACGCAATCCCAGACGCGTGCCGACGGAGGCGCGGTCAGCGCGCCATGATCCGGCGTCGACGGAGAACGCGTCCCCGACCGGCATGAGTGCGCAATAGAAGAGACCGATCGTTGCGAACTCGAACACGCCGTAGGCCGAGGCCGTACCGCTGGTCTTCAGGCCCAGTTGCGAAGCCACGCGGCGCTCGCGACAACGCGCGTCTTCCATCCGACGAGAAGCAGATGCAGCGCGACGAGGTAAAGACCGAAAGATCCGAGCAGGACGATCCTCTCGTCATGCACCAGCGGCGCGAGCAGCTCGGCGAGGTACGTCACGCGCGGCAGCGTCGGTGGAACGATGGCATTCGCGATCGGCGCCTGTACGATCCCGCGCGACCCGAAGAAGATAAAGAGATGCGGCGCAATGAATGCCACCTGCAGAAGAAGGACCGCGGCGAGGCCGATGCGCATCGTGGCGAGCGGGCGCGCAGACGCCGGCTCGGCGACGAAGCGCGCCATCGCGGCGCTGATACGTTCGCGCCCCGGGTTTGCGACCACGGGAATCGTGGCCTCAGCGCCGGCGGACATCGGCTCGTGTAAAAGCGAACGCATGGATATCCTCCCAGTGCGGCTTTCGTCCGGCGCGAGCCTGGGCCATCGTCGGTACGACGAACGCTCCCGCTTTGACGATCACGAGCTTCGCGTGCGGGAATCGCGCGAACTGCGCCGCCGCCCACGACGCCGCGACGAGGTCGCGCACTTCCTCGTTGGCGAACAGGCCGTCGATCGTGACGAAGAGCAGCGCGGCCTCGCGGTTCACCTCGTCTTCCGCCACCGGAATGCAATTCCGTTCGTCGACACAAACGTCGAACGTCGCCCGCCATTCCGACGCGACAGCGGGCGCGAAGAACCCGTAGGCATTGTTCGCTCCCGTGTAGGCGCCGTACGTCTCGAGCGCGCGGCCAACGGTGCTGTTCTCGGGCACCGGAGAGACGCGCAGCGCTCCACAGAGCACGATTGCAAGATGGAGGCACGCCACGGTCGCTGCCGCGGCGTGCCTGCGATTCGTGAATCCTTCGAGGATCACTGGCCACCGATCTGCACGGATGTGCGCGGTGCGTTGATCTTCCCGGTGACCGCATCGTCGCCGATCTTCACGGAGAGGAGATCCTGATACGCCGCGACATTCGAGCCGGCTTGGAACGCCTCGTCAGCACGCACGTTGATGAGCGTGCGCAGCTCTTGCAACTGCGGAATCGTGAGCTTATCCGGACGCTTTTCGCTCAATCTATCAAAACGTGTGAAGACCACGGCACTGGTCGCGGAGCGGAGCGTCCTGTATCATGCTCCGCAACTCAAACGTGGTTTTCCGGCGCTCGTTTCTCAAGAGCTCGGCCGTGGTGGGCGGAGGGCTGGTGGTGAGCTTCTTCGTGCCCGCCGCCATGCGGCGCTTCGCCTTCGCGCAGGAGGGGCCGCCCCATGCCGGCGGCCAGAGCCGGGCTGCCGTCCGCCAACGCCTTCCTGAGAATCGGCGGCCGCCAGATAGGCCGCTATTCGTGTTACGGGTTTGGATTCACGGATTTGGCCTTGGTGACGCGGGCGAGGGCTCGGCTCCAGGTGTCGGACTCGTAGCCGATCTCGTCCCAGAAGGCGCAATTGGCGGCGGTGCCTAGTTCTACTTTGTCAGACTGCCCGACGGGTCTTGCTTTCGGGTACTGGGGTGAC
>CAXTNS010000537.1:3648-4928 GCA_964245465.1 uncultured Thermoanaerobaculia bacterium | reverse complement strand
TTGTAGTGCTCGTCCTCATAGGCCAGGCAGCAGAGGAGCCGCCCGCACTGGCCGGAGATCTTGGACGGGTTCAGGCTCAGGTTCTGGCGTTTGGCCATCTGGATCGAGATCGGCCGGAAGTCCTTGAGCCAGGTCGAGCAGCAGAGGGTACGGCCGCAGATGCCGATGCCGCCGATCAGTCCCGCCTCGTCCCGGGCCCCCACCTGCACCATCTTCACGCGCACGGAGAACCGGCTCGACAGGTCGCGCACGAGTTGGCGGAAGTCCACCCGGCCGTCCGAGGTGAAGTAGAACGTCGCTTTCTTGCCGCTCAGGGAAAAATCCACCAGGGAGACCTTCATGTCCAGCCCGAGCGCGCGGGACCGCTCCTGAGCGAAGAGCTTGGCGGTCTGCTCGTTCTGGCACTGCCGGTCGTAGGCGGCGAGGTCGCTCGAATCGGCCGGGCGCAGGACCGGCCGGGCGCTCGACTTCTGGCAGGGCTTGAAGACCGGCATGGGCGATTGCTCGACGTGCCCGAAGGCCGGCCCCGATTCCAGATCCACCACCACCTTCTCCCCTCTGGCGTAGATATGCCCCCCCGTGGAGCAGAGCGTCAAATTGGTCTCTTCCCGAAAACGTACGCCGACGAAGGTGTCTTCGACGGCCGTCGACATACCCTTGAAAGAACAACCGCTACATCCACCCATAGTGCTCCCATTCCTATGCGACAGCGACCTCGAGCCTATGCAGGAAAGGTACCAGGCCGACGGATCATTGGATGTCAGGACCGCTGGAGGCATTTTCACAGCGGAGAGCCCCGGCGTCAACAACGCGTAAGCACGTTATCACGAACCGAGGAGGGCACCTCCGATGTCGCGGCGGTAGACCTTGCCCGGCCAGTCGATCTCGTTGACGGCCGCGTAGGCCCGGTCCAGGGCGCCCGCGAGGTCCGGGGCCAGGGCGCAGACGGAGAGCACCCTTCCCCCCGCGCTCACCAGCTCGCCGTCGGCGACAGCGGTGCCGGCGTGGAAGATTTCGACGCCCGGCAGGGCGGCCGCGCGGCCGAGGCCGCGGATGGGCTCGCCCTGGAGCGGCCGGCTGGGGTAGCCGGGGCTCGCCAGGACCACGCAGGCCGCGACCTCCCGGCGAAAAGAGAGCCTGCGGTTGCCGAAGTGGCCGGCCGCGCCGGCCGCGAGGATGGGCAGGAGGTCGTCCGGCCGCGGCAGCCTCAGCACCTGCGCCTCGGGAGCGGCAGAGCGGGCAGTGGCCTCCCGGACCCGCGGCCCCTGGGGCGGCTGGAG
>CAXTNS010000537.1:0-3638 GCA_964245465.1 uncultured Thermoanaerobaculia bacterium | reverse complement strand
GCGCCCGAGGGCTTCACGGCGACGGCGGAGACCGACGACGCCCCGGTCGCCGTCGCCGATGCGCTTGTAGTCCCGGGCGGTGGCCAGCGGCAGCACCCGCTCGCCGTCGGAGAGAGCCATGAAGGAGACCTCCTCGCCGGAGAGGAAGGCCTCGACCACCACCCGGTCCGCGCTGGCGCCGAAGCGGCGGTCCTCGAAAAGAGCGCGGACGCCCTCTTCCAGCTCGGCTTCATCCTGAATGATGAGGACTCCCTTGCCCGCGGCCAGGCCGTCCGCCTTGAGCACCACGGGGAAGCCGAAGCGCCGCGCCTCTGCCCGCGCCGAGGCCGCGTCGTGGACGACGGCGAACGAAGCCGTGGGGATGCCGTTCCGCTCCATGAATTGCTTGGCGAAGACCTTGCTCCCCTCGATCTCGGCCGCGCGCTGGGTGGGGCCGAAGATGGCCAGGCCGCGGTTCGCGAACTCGTCCGCGATCCCCAGGGTGAGCGGCAGCTCGGGGCCGACCACCGTCAGGTCGATCTTCAGGTCCGCCGCGAAGTCCGCCAGTCGCTGGACCTCCTCGGCCGCCAAGGGTACCCGGTCGGCCACGCCCGCGATCCCCGGGTTGCCCGGAGCGCAATAGAGCTCCGTCAGGAGGGGGCTCTGCTTGAGCTTCCAGCACAGGGCGTGCTCCCGCGCACCGCTGCCAATGACCAGGACTTTCATGAAGACAGGACTCTCATGTCCGCCTCCCCTCCAGGGCGGTGACCGCGATGGCGTCCACGATGTCTTCGGCCGAGCAGCCCCGCGACAGGTCGTTGATGGGCCGGGCGAGCCCTTGGAGCAGGGGTCCCACCGCCCGCGCCCCGGCGAGCCGCTCGGTCAGCTTGTAGGAGATGTTGCCCGCGTCCAGGTCGGGGAAGACCAGCACGTTCGCCTGGCCCGCCACGGGGCTCCCCGGCGCCTTGCGGTGGGCCACGGCGGGCACCAGGGCGGCGTCGGCCTGAAGCTCGCCGTCGACCTCAAAACCCACCTGCCTCTCCCTCAGGATGGCGAGGGCGGCCTGCACCTTCTCCACCCGCGGGTGGCGGGCGCTCCCCTTGGTGGAAAAGGACAGGAGTGCCACCCGGGGCTCCTCCTCCAGCAGCACGCGGCAGCTCTCCGCCGCGGCCTCGGCGATGTCCGCGAGCTCCTCCGGGCCGGGATCGGGCACGACGCCGCAGTCGCTGTAGATGAGGCTGCGCCCATCGGGAAGGACCATCAGGAAGCAGGAGGAGACCACCTTGAGGCCGGGCCGGGGGCCGATCGCCCGCAGGGCCGCCCGCAAAGTGTCGGCCGTGGTGGCCAGGGCGCCCATCACCGCGCCGTCCGCCCGTCCGCTGGCCACGAGCAGCGCCGCGTAATGGAGGGGATCGACGGCGAGGGATGAGGCGAGGCCCGGATCAAGCCCGCGCGCACGCAGCCGGTCCGCCAGCAGGGCCGTCAGGTCCGGGTCTTCCGGAGGTGGTCCCGGCAGGACGGCCTTGCAGAGGCCTAGAGCTGTGGCCCGCTCGGCCGCCTCGACGACTCGTGGATCCCCGCTCTCGGGGAGCACGATGGTCGGGGGCACCGGCAGGGCGGCGGCCCGCGCTCTCAGATGTTCGAGTGGATTGCGCGCCTCGGACACGGGAACGCAACTCTAGCAGATTGGAAGGATTACCCCTTGAGGACCATCTCGCCCGTGGGCTGGGGCACACCGCCCCGGGGCTCCACGGTCACGGCCCAGGCCTGGATGTCCTTCGCGTCCATCACTCGCTCCACGCGCAGGCTGCCCGTGCCGCGCGGGTCCACGGAGAAGGTCCCCGCGGACACGGACTTGCCGCCGGCGATGAACCAGAGCTGGTAGGTTCTGTCCGGCGCTAGGGCGGGCAGGTTGAAGGCGTAGAACAGGGCGTCGTGCGTCTGCGGATTGACGTAGGTATGGCCGGTGGCCCCGGGGGTGGGTCCCAGGCCCGCGAGCACCACCATGCTGACGTACGGAGCGGCCAGTATCTGGAGGGCCTGGGCCGTGTGCCGGGCCTCGAACCGGGCCTGCTGCACCTCGCGTCCCAGGTCAGCAATCCGGCGTTCCAGGCTTTCCTGCTCGGCGGTCATCCGGCGGATCTCGCCCCGCATCCGGAGTTGGCCGGCGACCCCCCACAGACTCAGCAGCAGGAGCGCCGCCGCGGCGAAAGGCAGCCAACGGGGGAAGCGGCTCCCCAGGGGTGCGGGTGCCGGCGCCGAGGCTCCCGATCCCGCCAGGCGCAGGACGCGCGCCCGGGTGGTCTCCGAAGGGATGACCGGGGGCACGGACTCCGCAAGCGCTTCGAGGTCCCGCTGCCACAGGCCGATCTGGCGCCGGCACTCGGCGCAGCCGGAGGCCAGGTGCTCCTCCAACTCGCGGAGATCCTCGCCGTCCAGCGCGCCCAAGGCGTAGGCCGGGAGGAGATCCTCGATGTGCTGGGAGTGCGGGGTTGCCATGCCAATTGCTCAGATATCAGGCGCTCAAGGCCTGCCGGAGCTTGTTCATACCCAGCAGGATCCGGGACTTGACGGTGCCGAGCGGCGCTTCGAGGCGCTCGGCGATCTGCGTATGAGTGAGCCCCTCGAAGAAGGCGAGCTCGATGCAGCGCCGCTGGTCCGGCGACAGGAGACCCAGGGCCGAGCTCACCTGCTGGCGGCGCTCGAAGCCCTCTAGACGTTGCGTACCGAGCGGCGACTCCACGCTATCCGCCTCTTCGCCCGCGGCCTCCTCACGGCGCCGGGCCGACTCGCGGCGGCGGATCCGGTCGAGAGCGCGCGAGCGGGCGAGCATCAAAATCCAGCCGCGGGGTGAAGAACGGGAGCCGTCATAGCGTTCCGCCTGCGTCCAGACCTGGAGGAAGACCTCCTGCAGCACCTCCTCAGCCTCGCCGCGCCGGCCGAGGATGCGATGGAGCAGTCCCAGGGCCGAGGGCGCGTACACCTCGAACAGACGCGTGAAAGCCACGCCGTCCCGGGCAGCCACCCGGCTCATGAGTTGGAGATCCTCCGCGTCCCTCGGGTCCATGAACTCTTTGGAATCGCCCCCTACCGCCCCGGAACCTCGAATGTCAGAGAGGCCCAGAAGCTCTCCCAGTCGGCGCCGCTCTCTTTCGGGGCCGACACCATGTGAACCGCCTTGACCAGCCAGACACCCGGCCGGTCCAGCCGCAGCCTGACGCGCCCTTGAGCGTCCGAACGGGCGGAGAGGCTCGGCTCGGGCCGGTCCTTCTGGAGCGCCATCACCAGCGCTCCGGCGAGCGGCTTGCCTCCGTAGTAGAGGCGCACCGGAAGCTCTCCCCCCTTTTTCAGCGTATAAGGATTTGCCTCCGGCACCAACTCCAGCGGCAGCCCCAGGGATCGGTCATAGCCGGAACCGGAGCCGTTCCCCACGGCGACCAGCGACTTGGCGCACCGCGAGTAGATCTCCTTCACCGGGTCACCGGTCTGGCCGCGTTTGGCGCGCAGGGCACTGACCGCCTCCAGACCTTCCATCTTCAGGTAGTCCTCGAACTTCCCGCCTTCGAGCCCGATCGACGCGTGGTCGCTGTCGTAGACGAGGAGGTGAAGGCCCGGCGCCCCGAGAGCCACGAAGCCCGCCGGCTCCCCGTTGGGAACAC
>CAXTNS010000536.1:3279-4961 GCA_964245465.1 uncultured Thermoanaerobaculia bacterium | reverse complement strand
GGCCCAGCCGCCGCCGGCGCTCGGCCAGCCGGCCGCGGGCGAAGGCGAGGAGGCGCGCCTTGAGCACCTGGTGGACTTCCCACAGCTCGGCGTCGGGCACCTTGTCGATCTTCGTCCACAGGTCGGGGAAGGAGATGCGGTCCAGCCAGCGCGGCCCCAGGTGCTGCACGAGCAGGGTGTGCATGTCCGCCGCCAGCCAGGTGCGCACGTGGACCCCGTTGGTGATGTGGCCGATGGGCACCTCCTCCTCGGCTTTCCCGGGATAGAGGCCCATCCACATCTTGCGCGAAACCCGGCCGTGGAGGGCCGAGACGCCGTTGGACTTGCGGGTCAGCCGGAGCGCCAGCACCGTGGGGCAGAAGGTGGCGTTGGCGTCCCCCGGCCGCTCGGAGCCCAGGGCGAGCACCTCGCTGAGTGGCAGGCCGAGCCCGCGGGCCAGGGGCTCCAGGTGGCGGCCCGCGAGGTCGGCGCGGAAGCGGTCGTGCCCCGCCTCCACGGGCGTGTGGGTGGTGAAGACGCTGGTCGCCGCCACCTCGCGCAGGGCCTCGGACGGCTCCAGGCCCTCGCGCTCCACGAATTCGCGGGCGCGCTCCAGCAGGGCGAACGCTGAGTGCCCCTCGTTCAGGTGGATCACCGAGGGTTTGACGCCCACGACCCCTAGGGCGCGGTGCCCCCCCACGCCGAGCAGGATCTCCTGCTGGATGCGGGTCTCCTGGTCGCCGCCGTAGAGGCGAGCCGTCAAGGCCTGGTCTTCGGCCGAGTTCGCTTCGTCGCGTGAGTCGAGGAGCAGCAGCCGGCTGCGACCCGCCTGGACCTGCCAGATGCGCAGGAAGACGTCCCGCCCCGGCAGCTCGACACTGAAACGCAACCGCTCCCCATCCGCTCCAAGGACCGGGTCGGCCGGCAGCTCGGCGCCGGAGATGGGCTCGTAGAGGTCCTGCTGCCAGCCGGTCTCGTCGATGAGCTGGTGGACGTAGCCCTGGTGGTAGAGCAGGCCCACGCCCACCACCGGCGCTCCCAGGTCGCTCATGCTCTTGAGATGGTCGCCCGCCAGCACGCCCAGGCCGCCCGAGTAGATGGGCAGCGACTGGTGGAGCCCGAACTCGGCCGAGAAGTAGCCCACAGGCCGGGCGAGGATGGGCCCCGCGTGGGTCATGCCCCAACTCTCGCCGCCTTTCAAATAGCTCTGCAGCCGCCGGTGGGCCTGGTCGATGCGGGTCTGCATCTCCAGGTCCTGCACCCGGCGGTAGATCTCGCCGGGGGCCACGCGCTGCAGCAGGGCCACAGGGTTGTGGTAGACGAGACGCCAGGTCTCGGGATCGATCTCCCGGAAAATGGCGCGGATCTCGGGCTGCCAGGACCACCAGAGGTTCTGGGCCAGCTCGCGAAGCTTCTGAAAGGTTTCGTCCGTCGGTTCCATGTCTCGTTCCCTGATGAAAGCGGGACTATAGCGTGCCCGGCGGAGGGAGCCCAAAGAACCCAATTTTTGCGGTCCCTGGCGGGACCGCATTTCAAATCCTCACCCCCATCTTCTCCTCCCCTCGTAATCGTTTTCTCCACAACCTAAAAAAGATGCATAATGACAGAGGACGAGACGGCTCCAGAGCTGGGCGCCCCCCCCCGGGGGGGGGGCCGGGGGGGGGGGGGCCGGGGCGGGGGTGGGGTGGGGGGGGGGGGGGGGG
>CAXTNS010000536.1:0-3269 GCA_964245465.1 uncultured Thermoanaerobaculia bacterium | reverse complement strand
AAATGACAGAGTACGAGACGGCTCCAGTCCTGGCCCCCCCCCCCGGGAATTCCTCCTGGTGCGGTCGCTCCGGCACCAGTTTTCGTTCCAGCTTCTCTGAATGTCCTCCGCCGTGCTTCGTGCAGCAAAGGCCTCGCGCCTTGATAAAGGGGAACCCGTCTCCTCTGGCTCCACCTTGCGTCCGAAGTATGCCGTGGGCCTCGCGGCTTCGGCCGGAGGTCTGGCGGCCCTCACCCAGGTCCTCTCCTCTCTCCCGGCCGATTTCGGCGCTCCCGTGCTCGTGCTCCAGCACCTCTCTCCCCGGCACCACAGTTGGCTGCCGGAGATCCTCGCCCACCGGGTGGTGCTGCCGGTGGTGCAGGTCCAGGGGGGCGAGCGCCTGGCGGCTGGCAGGGTCTACGTGGCCCCTCCGGACCGCCACCTGCTGGTGGACCCGGACGGGCTCCTGCAGCTCTCGGACGTCGCCCGGGTGCAGTACGTCCGGCCCTCGGCGGACCTGCTGTTCGCCTCGCTCGCCGAGACCTGGGGGAACGGGGCCATCGCCGTGGTGCTCACCGGCACGGGCCGTGATGGCGCGGAGGGGGTGTGCGCGATCAAGGACCATGGCGGCACCGTAATCGCGCAGAACGAGGCGAGCGCGGAGTTCTTCGGCATGCCGGGAGCGGCCTTCCGGACGGGTATGGTCGACCGGGTGCTGCCGCTGGAAGGGATCGCGTCCGTGCTGATTGAGCTCACAGGAGGAGGTATGTTTGAGCAATGAAGAAGACGCCACTCCGGAAGATCCCAAGTCGCCGGCGAGCGATTTCGTCAAGCTGCTGGATTATCTGAAGTCCGCCCGCGGGTTCGACTTCTCGGGCTACAAGCTCTCCAGCCTAATCCGCCGCGTGCAGAAGCGCATGCAGCAGGTTGGCGTCGCCTCCTACAACGACTACATCGACTACCTCGAGGTCCATCCCGACGAGTTCCTCCCTCTTTTCAATACGATCCTGATCAACGTCACCGCGTTGTTCCGGGATCCCACGGCCTGGCAGGTGGTGGCCGAGCAGGTCCTGCCGCGCATCCTGGAGAGCAAGAGCCCGGAGGAGCCCATCCGCTGCTGGAGCGCCGGCTGCGCCTCGGGGGAGGAGGCCTACACGATCGCCATCCTGCTGGCGGAGGTCCTGGGCGAGTTCGAGTACCGGCGGCGGGTGAAGATCTACGCCACGGACGTGGACGAGGAGGCGCTCACCCAGGCGCGGCAGGGAAGCTACCTGGCCGCCCAGGTCGAGGGTGTACCCGAGGAGCTGCGCGCCCGGTACTTCGAGCGGGCCGGGGAGCGCTACGTCTTCCGGCCCGACCTGCGCCGCGCGCTGATCTTCGGCCGGCACGACCTGGTGCAGGACGCGGCGATCTCGCGGATCGACCTGCTCACCTGCCGCAACACGATGATGTACTTCAACGTCGAGACGCAGGCGAAGATTCTGGCCCGCTTCCACTTCTCCCTCAGCCGCAACGGCTACTTGTTCCTGGGCAAGGCCGAGACCCTGCTCGCCCACGCCAACAGCTTCCGGCCGGAGGACCTGAAGGCGCGCATCTTCCAGCGCACCGGAAACTCCAGCCTGCGCGACCGCATGCTGGCGCTCACCCCGGCGACGGCCGGGGGCGACGCCCATAGCGGGATGTGGCCCCTGCGGGTGCGCGAGGCCGCCTTCGACGCCGCCCTGGTGGCCCAGATCGCCGTGGACCGCAAGGGGTACCTGATGCTGGCCAACGACAAGGCCCGCCGGCTGTTCAGCCTCGCTGCCGGGGACCTCGGCCGGCTGTTCCAGGACCTCGAGATCTCCTACCGTCCCGTGGAGTTGCGCTCGCACATCGAAGCGGTCGGCAACTCCCAGGTCGCGGTGACGCTCGGCGACGTCGAGTGGCGGCCGGTGGGGGGAGAGTCCCGCACCCTGGAGATCCAGATCCTTCCGTTGATGGACAGCGTCGGCTCGGTGCTCGGCACCAGCGTCTCGTTCCTGGACAACACCTTGCAGAACCGGCTCCACACCGAGCTCGAGCGGGCCAACCAGGAGCTGGAGACGGCCTACGAGGAGCTGCAGTCCTCCAACGAGGAGCTGGAGACGACCAACGAGGAGCTCCAGTCCACCATCGAGGAGCTGGAGACCACCAACGAGGAGCTCCAGTCGGCCAACGAAGAGCTGGAGACCATGAACGAGGAGCTGCAGTCCACCAACGAGCAACTGCGCTCCATGAACGACCAGATCCTGCAGCGGTCGGAGGAGCTGCGGTACATCAACACGTATCTCCACTCCATCCTCGGCCACATGCGGGCGGCGGTCGTGGTGCTCAACCCGGACCTGGAGATCGAGATCTGGAGCGAAAGGGCCCAGGATCTGTGGGGGCTGCGCCACGACGAGGTCTACGGGCAGCCGTTCCTGTCCCTGGACATCGGCCTGCCCGTGGATCAGTTGCGGGAGCCGATCTTGCAAGGCCTGAATGGCGGCTCCCAAGGCGCCGAGGTGGTGCTCGACGGAGTCAACCGGCGAGGCCGGCCTCTCCGCTGCCGGGTCACCTGCACCCGCCTGGGAGACGGACAGAGCTCGCCGGGCGCGATCCTTTTGATGGAAGAGGTCTCCCACGAAGGGGGAGAGCTGCCGCCCAACTGAGGCGGGCTGAGGAGGTTCTCCGGTGACGAAGCGGCAGGCCCATGAAAAGCTCTCCTCGGCTCAGAGTCAGGTCCGCGCTCTGCAGGGGCAGGTCGCCGACCTGGCCCTGCCCGGGCCGTTCTCGCAGGAGCTGGAAGAGCTGCAGGCCCGGCTCGCCGAGCTGGAAGTGGCTCATGAGGAGCTGGAGCAGCAGAACGACGAGCTCCTGGACACCCGCGAGGCTCTCGAGCGCGAGCGCTACCGCTACCACGACCTCTTCGACGAAGCTCCCTTCGGCTACCTGGTGACGGACCTCAACGGGGTCATCGAGGAGGCGAACCACACGGCGGCCACCCTGACCGGCGTTCACCGGGACCTTCTGCCGGGCAAGCCCCTGTTCCTCTACCTCGGGGGCAGCTTCCTGCGCGACCTGATCCCCCGGGCGTGCGCAGGCGAGGCCGTCGGCGAGGTCGAGGTCTTGGTCCGGCCGCGCGGCCGGAAGCCTTTCGCGGCCATGCTGACGGCGGTCCGCGACCTGGACGACCGGCACCGGGCGGCGAGGCTGCGCTGGTCGCTCCTCGACGTCTCGCGGACCCGGGCGGCGGAGGAGGCCCTGCGCACGAGCGAGGAGCGGCTCCGCCA
>CAXTNS010000535.1:0-4963 GCA_964245465.1 uncultured Thermoanaerobaculia bacterium | reverse complement strand
CCAGAAACGCTGAGAATGTCTACACCTCGTCGGTCTGAGGCGAAGCCTCGTTAGAGCAGTCCCTCAGAAGCTCCTGTCTTAGCCAGCAGATACGCTGGAGCACTGAGGTCTCGAACGCAAGCTCCCAGAAGACTCCTTCGGGTACGGGTACACTTGATGGTATTGAGTCTAGAATGGATTTGGTGACTCGCACTACGTCGGTGGAGCGAGCATTTGCCAGCTTTGCACGTGTCAACGCCACCGCGACAGGACTACTATCCACGCCAAATGAGGGGAGTCCGAGAAGACGTGCCGCGAAGTTTGTTGTACCTCGCCCGCAGAAGGGATCAACTACCCACCCACCCTGCTTAGCTCGGCCAGAGAGTACCCTCAGTGGAAAATCGAGCGGGAACATGGTGTAGTAGGGGCAGATCGCGTTAAGAGCCTGCAGGGGCTCTTCGATTCTACCCTTCATATTATTCCCCTCCAGAGTAGATTCCACCTGAATACTAGAAGCGTCTCCCGCGGGTCACAACCAAGGGTTGGCGAGTACCAGCCCGCATCCCTCGAAATGGCGAGTGTTGCGGGTCGCAAGGGTTGCCTTGCGCACGCTGGCGATGCCAGCAATCTGGACGTCACGAATCTCGAGGGTGCGGCCGGCACGACGTCGCTCCGCGGCGATACGGCCAGCAGCCTGGGCCGCAGACTGGTCGAAGGGCAGCACTCGGCCTTCAAAGTCCTTTTCGAGCGCTTTTGCAAAAGCCTCTTCCAGTTGGCGCCGGCGCTTGCCTGCCGCGAGGATCTCCAAACCTAGACGGATCTCGAAGACGGTGACCGAGTTCGTCCATATGGACTCGGGCGGCAGGCTGTCGAGCCACTCCACTACGGCTGGATCGGGCTCGTCCCGCATCAGGGCCGAGACCACATTGGTGTCCAGCACGATCACGATTCGAAGTCGGCTGGGCGAGCCTCTTCACCACGCAATTCGGGAATGTCTTGCGTGAGACCCAAACCGGCAAATCGGGCCGCGAGCCGGGAGCCGAGTGGTGCCTGAGCGCCACCCTCGTCCCTTACTGCGTTGCGGAGGATCTCGCGGATTTCCTCCTCTGTGCTGTGACCATGCCGGCGTGCGCGGACTTGGAGCTTAGCTTTCACGTCGTCGTCAAGGTGGCGGACCAAGAGTTGAGCCATGGCGCCATGATAGCACGATATCGAAAGTGACGGAGTCCGATTCCGTGGGGGAACACGTGTCCAGTGACGCCAGAGAGGAGAGAGTAGGTTCCACCCGAATGTAGAAGAATGTAGAGCGCCTCGCGCGCCGAACCTCGAGGGGATAGGTTCCACCCGATTATAGAAGGCCTCCCTCCGGGCCGCTGTCGCGGACATGCGCCACTTCCAGGGATTCCTTACGGAATGGGCTGGCCCGAATACGGACCATAAGATGCCTCACGGAGAGCACCTTGCCAAGGGAGGCGAAATCGCCCGGCTGCACAGTAGGGGTCGTACTCGCAGTAGGGCATATCGCAACTGTAGAAGGTCGACCAGGAGCCGCAGGACTTGGGGTCCGGACAACTGATGTTGCCGTGGCATGCGGCGGCTTGGGCCGGGGTTCGCGAGGAGCAGGATGGGCAAAATGCTTATTCGCGATTAGTCTGATAGGTCCTCTGGTGTCAAGGGGCTCCACGGTGGTGATGACTGGGTAGTGCTCTCTCGAGGTGCGCGCTTTTCTCGCTCCGGCGCACGCAATCTTTAGGCTGAAGTTCCTCGGTGTTTTGGGTGGTAAGTGGCCTAAATTCACGGGTTTATAGTAAAAGGGGAGTGCGTGGTTCTGTCTACACGGTGATCGCCTCTAGTAGTTCGAGAGCCCGCTGCTGCTTGGCGTTGGCTGTGGTGACCCTCGTGAAGGAAGGCTCGGTGTCTGGCGACTGCTTGCGCCGGCAGACGTTCCTCACGATCGTGCTGAGCTCGTTCAGCAGGGTTCGGAAGCTGTGGACCTCGGTGCCATCGTCGAGGGTGCGCGTCGCGGCCTTGTGGAGAGCCGAGGGCGAACGCTCGGCGGGAGCCACGGGATCGCGGGTAAGATGGGCCTGTTGGTCCTCATCACTGAACAGCAGTTCTCGCCAGGCTTCAAGCATGTGCCACTGCACGTAGTAGGCCAGCATACAGAGGAAGATGTGAGCCCGCACCCGCGTTTCCAGATGATGAAAAATGGGCCGCACCTTCAGATCGACCGTTTTGAGGGAACGGAAAGCTCGTTCCACATGGCTCAACAGTTTATAGCTGCGCACGGCATCCTCCGTGTTCAAGAGCTCTGGCCCAAGGCTGGTTCGGATCACGTAGATGCCATCCAGAGCAGCTTCGGCTGCAACTTTCTCTGAGAGCAGGCGGAAGGTGAAGCTACCGTCGCGGATTTCAAGCTCGAAATGTTTGGCCACACTGTACTTGTTCGCCACCTGGCCCACCCGCAAACCAATTTCATCCGCACCCTTGAGCTTGCCACGGGCCACCATGCGTTGCACTTTCTCCAATTCTCGCGTCGTTGCCTCGATCAAGGATTGGCGCGTGTGGGCACGCCGCTTGGCCAACAACGGATTGCGACAGGCCACCAGCCGCTCACCCGGAAACTCGGGATCGGTCAATTCGAATAAGTTGCGCTCATCGAACAATCCCATCTGCAGCGCCTCCTTTTCAAGGAGCTTACGAATGTCGCCAGTCTTGAGAGCGGTGATCCAATCGATATCCTCAAGCTGTCGAATCTGATCGATTTGCTTTTGAGAAATCATTCCCCGATCGCCGACCAGAACGATGCTGCGGATCCCGAAGTCGTCCCGAATCTTGTGCACCTGGGCCAAGACCGTCGTCGCGTCCCCCGTATTGCCAGGGTACACTGACACCGACACTGGACAACCGCGACTGTCCGTCAGCAGGCCATAGTTGACCTGGAGCTTGCCCGCTTTCCCATCTCGATTATGGCCAAGCTTGGCCAGAGGACAGGTCACTCCCTCAAAGTAACTCGAGGTCAGGTCGTAGAGTGCCAAGCTCTGCTCATCGAGGTGGCGAGCCGCAAGTTTGCGCTCGATTCGAGACTGTCTTGCCAGCAGCCAGTCCATCGCTGCATACAGATCATCCTCGCCCGTTTCTCGGACTCCACAATCCTCGGCCAGGGTGGTGGTGTGCCAGGCCCGCGTCGTCGCCAATTTGCTGTACGGTTCGAGAATCCGGGCGGCCACCATGGCGACGACCACCTCCCTTTCGCGGCAGGGACGGGAAGCGAGGAGAGAGGCAAACCCCAAGCGTCGCATGGCGGTCAGCACGGCCTGGACGTGGCCCTGTGGGGAGGAGGAGAGGATCTCGAAGGCGCTGGTCACCGGCGCCAAAACCTCGCCCTGGAGGGCCTTGCGGATGAGCTCGACGACCGGCTCGGGGAGGTGGGAGAGGTTGCCTACCGTCTCGTTCTTGACTTGGCCGTTGTCGCGATAGCTGTGACGCAGCAGGTGGGTGCGGTAGATCCGGCCCTTGTAGCGTCGAGAAGTCGTGACGACATGAACTCGCTGGTTTCGGCTAGCCATGAGTGGCTTATACAGGAACTTTTTGGCTGAGTCAAGATATTTTAGTGACTACATTATACACTCTTTGAAGCTCCCGCTGGGAGGCGAACTCTTTCTCCGGCCAGAGTTTAACCCGCCTATTGGGACGAAAAGGCCAGGGGAACTTCAGTTTAGGAGAGTACTTCATCTCTCCAGAAGGAGGCTTTCATGCGAGTGCGTGCTTTTGGAATCGTTGGGATCGCGTTTCTGGTCTCCAGCTTCGTGGCGCCTGTGTTTGCCGCGGATCGCGTCATCCAGAATGGGATTGATGTCTGGATGACACCGGCTGACGGCTCGACCTTCGTCGACTTCGCGAAGACCCCGATTCCGGCCGGCTTCTTCTGCTCCGGCTCGGCGCCCTTCACCGGCAAGGTGGCGTTCAAAGGCGAGCCCATTGTGACCGGCGCCCCCGGTGCTCTGGGAACGGCCGACACCATCGTCCAGCGCCTGGACGACGCGGCGTTCAACAAGCGGGGAGTGGCGAGGACCCGGATCCAGTTCCGGGCCCTGTCGCTGAAGAGCCTCGCGCCCATCGAGACCGAGTGCGGCAAATTCACTGTCACCGCCACGCTCGATGGCGTCCAGCCGATCACGCGGATGGTGATCACCCGCGAGAACAAAACGGGCGGACGGTTCACCGCTCCTCTCGCGCTCAACGTGAAAATCCGCTTCGAGCCTGTGGGCCGGGTGAGCAAGGAGGCACTCGAGATCCCGGTGGCCGTACGCTTCCCGGGTACTGTCAAGATGCCTTGGCGGAAGGCCGCCGAGCCTGTACCCGCCGGCTTTGTGCTGGTGGACACGGACGGCGACCGCGTAGCCGACACCTATCTGCCCGGCCGCTCGAACTTCATTGCCGGGATCTCGAGCCCGGCAGCATCGCGCAAGCCGGGCGCGATTGAAAAGGTCTACAGTTGTCACGTGGACCCCTATGGCCATACGCACTGCTTCTGGTACAACGACTGCGGGCCTGGCGCCACCTGCAACGAACCGTAGAGTAAGCTTTCCCTTTCCTTCCCCGGGGCTGCCGCGCAGCCTCCGGGGAAGGGATCCGGCACTGTGACGCCCTTCGGAATAGGTGCCCGGAAGAAGTTCTTGTTGTAGGTTCCACCAAATAAAGAATGCCTCGTGCGCCGAAGCCGGGGAGGGTCACTCTTGACTCCCGAATCGGCGCGGTACGCAGGCGAAATCGGCGGTATGACCGACTTTGAAGCCGAGTAGACCTCTCTGGCGCGCCTTGAGGGGCTCGAGAGAGCAGGCTGTGGACGAGATTCGGCCGCAATGGACAGACGCCTCCCACATCTTGGAGGCGGTGGAGGGCTCGACTGGCAGTTGAGGTACTGCGGAGCATCCGTGATCGCTTAAGGGGCTCTTTTGCCCGGAAGGCGTGCTTGCAAAAG
>CAXTNS010000534.1:0-5005 GCA_964245465.1 uncultured Thermoanaerobaculia bacterium | reverse complement strand
GCGGCCTCGCGGCGCGCGAGCTCGTCGCGCGCCTCGACTTCGGCGGTGACGTCGTCGATCGTGCCGACGAACCGCCCGCGGCCGTCCTCGGGCACGGTCGCGACGTGGATGCGCACCCGCCGCGCGCCGGGGTAGACCCGCGGGTCGGCCGTGCGCATGCCGTCCACATCCGTCCAGATCAGCACTTCTTCGGCTCCCAGGGCGGCGCCCACGATGGCGGCCGAGAAGTCCGATCCCTCTTTGCCCAAGGTGGTGGTGACCCCCTGGAGGGTAGCGCCCACGTAGCCCCCCAGCACGGGTACCCGCCCGGCGCGCAGAAGGGGACGCAGGGTCTCGCGCAGCCGAGCGTCCGTGGGGCCGTAGAGCGGCTGGGCGCGGGTGAAGTCATGGTCCGTCACGATCACCCGCCGGCAGTCCACCCAGGCGGAGTCCACACCGCCGTGGCTCAGGGCGAAGGAGAGGATGGTGCTCGCGAGCAGCTCCCCGAAGCTCGCCACGGCGTCGGCGGCCCGGGGCGTCAGCGCCTTGGTGGCGGCGATCTCGTCCAGTTGCGTCCGCAGGTCGTTGAAGAAGGGATCGAGGGCGGCGTCGAGGGCCGGCCGGCCCGCGGGGGGCACCACGCCGTGGGATTCGCGGCGGTGGTAGGTCTCGATCTCGTCGAAGGCGGTGAGCGCCCCCTCGCGGTCCCCGGCGGCCGCGGCGTCGGCGGCTTCGAGCAGGCGGCGGGTGGTCTTGGCCATGGCCGAGACCACGATCACCGGCTGGCGGCCCAGGCAGTCCCGCACGATCCCGGCCACCCGCGCGATCGAAGCAGCGCTGTCGACCGAGCTGCCGCCGAATTTCATGGCGATCATCTAGATCAGCCCTTCACTCTTCATCAGCTCGGCGTTGAGCACGGCGGCTCCGGCCGCCCCGCGCAGAACGTTGTGGGAGAGAGCCGCGAATTTCCAGTGCAGGAGGTTGCACTCGCGCAGGCGCCCCACGGCGGTCGCCATGCCCTTTTCCAGCCCCGCGTCCTTGCGCGGCTGGGGCCGGTCCTGGGCCTCCATCAGGTGGATCACCCGCTTGGGCGCCGAGGGGAGGCCCCGCTCCTGGGGCAGCCCGGAGAAGGCGGCGAGGGACTGGAGGATCTCCTCCCGCTCGGGCCGGCGTTCGAACTCCACGCTTGCCTGGACCAGGTGGCCATCGATCGAGGGCACCCGGTTGCAGCTCGCGCTGACGGCGAACGGCAGGGGTCGGATGTGGTCCCCTTCGAGGTCGCCCAGGATCTTCTGGGGCTCGGTTTCCACCTTCTTCTCCTCGTCGCCCCCGATGTAGGGGATGACGTTGCCGAGGATGTCGAGCGAGGGCACCCCGGGGTAGCCGGCGCCCGAGACGGCCTGGAAGGTGGTTACCATCACCCGTTGGATCCCGTACGGGCGCAGGGCGGCCAGAGGGATCACCATCACCACGGCCGCGCAGTTGGGGTTGGTTACGAGGGCGCCCTCCCAGCCCCGCTCCCGGCGTTGGGTAGCCAGGAGGCCCAGGTGCCCCGGGTTGATCTCCGGCACCAGCAGGGGGACATCCGTGGCCATCCGGTAATGGCTGGAGTTGGAGACCACAATATGGCCGGCTGCGGCGAAGTCGCGTTCAATCTCTCCGGCCAGGCTGCCCGACATGGAGGAGAAGACCAGCTTCGGCCCTTTGCCCGGTACGCACTCCTCGACCATCCGGTCCGCCGCTTCCGTGGGAGGCGGTCCTTCGAGCTGCCAGGAGGCGGCCTCGCGATAGCGCTTGCCGGCGCTCCGGTCGCTCGCGGCGAGCCACTTCGCCTCGAACCAGGGGTGGTGCTCCAGCAGTTGGAGGAACCTCTGCCCGACCGTGCCGGTGGCCCCCAGGATTCCTACCTCGATCTTCTTTTCCATAAGCTGCTCCAGTCTACCGGTCCAGGAGCCGGCAAACCATCTCCTTGTAGAGGCGGACGGCCTCGATCAGATCCCGTTTCGAAACCCGCTCCTCCGGCGTGTGAGCGACGTGGATGCTTCCCGGTCCGAGGAGGAAGGGCTGGCCCCAGGCGCCCAGACGGGGTATGTCGGTGGTGTATTTGACGATGCTCGTCTCGAAGCCGGGTTCCGAACCTAGATGCAGGGCCGGTGTCTCGCGGATCTCCGCGATCCGAACTCCCGGGGAGGCGTGCACCGCCGCGGCGAGCTGCCGCTGCAACTCTGAGGTGTCGCCCACGGTCCGCAGCGTGACCTCGGCCCGGGCATGGTCCGCCACCACGTTGGCCGCCCGGCCGCCCGAGATCGTGCCGACGTTGAGCGTCGTGTCTCCCAGGAGGGGATCGTCGGGGAGCGGCACGGTCCGCAGCCGCCCCAGCACGTCCAGCAGCTTGTCGATGGCTGAATCGCCCAACTCCGGATAGGCTGAGTGAGCCGCCCGGCCCTCGGCTTCAAAGGAGAGGTAGAGCATCCCCTTGGAACCCAAAGCCAACCGGTTCTCCGTGGGCTCGCCGTTGACGAGCCAGCGGGAGCCCCGGGGCTGGCGATTGGCCGCCTGGGCACCCACGCTGTCCGTCTCTTCGCCCACCACGAGGAGCAGGCCGAAGCCCCGCCGTCCCTCCGCCAGCAACTCCTGAATGGCATGGATCATGGCCGCGATTCCACCCTTGGTATCGCAGGCCCCCCGACCATGGACGCGCTCGTCATCCTCCGAAGAAGGGAAGAATGGCGGCACCGTGTCGATGTGGGTCGAGAGGACCACGACTGGCTCCCCCCAGGAGGCGAATACGTTGAAGCGGTCGTCCAGTACGGGCATGCGCTCGACGGCGCCGCCCGTCCGGCTGGCGAGATCCTCCAGATAACGGAAGAGGAACTCCCCGATCTCGCGCTCGCGGCCGGTCGTCGAGTCGATGTCGATCAGGGCGCGAGTCAGGGGGAAGAGGTTCATGGGCGATTGACCCGAAGGAGCTGTCCCTCCAGTCCGTCTTGCTCCTCTACAGCCGAATGAACACGGTGGGCCTGCCGGATGAAATCAGGATCGTAGGTACAGACGATGATCCCCGCATGCCCTGGGTCCGACAAGTGGAGGCGAATGAAGTGCTTCCGGTTGATCGTCACCACAGCCCGACCCTTGCCGGAAGCGAAGGCCAGGACCGATTCGTCTGGGATCGACCGTCCTGCATTCCCGGCCTCCTGGACCGTGAGGACATCGTGCCCCAGGCGCCGAAGCTCCTCGGCGACAGGCAGCGGAAAGTTTTCATTCGTGTAGAGGCGGGCCATCAGGGATCAGGCAGCCTCGTTTTCCTGGATCTGCTGCTCGATCTCTTCCCGGTGTCCGCGGTAGTAGGCCCAGGCGTTCGTCAGATCCTCGGCACGGAGGGAGGGATAGGCTCGAAGGATCTCGGCCTCGCTCGATCCCAGCTTTCGTGCCTGCACGAGCAGCCAGACGGGGATCCGGGTTCGGACGATGCACGGCTCACCGCCACAGACACCCGGATTGCTCTCGATTCCAGGGAAGAAGTCACCGAGATCGCGCACGACCCACTGCAGGAGCTGTGATTTTTCTCCTGGGGTCATCTCCGAAAGCAATTGCTCGGCCTGTTCGAGCTTCGGTGACATGGAGACACCATAGCAAAAACCTCGCCGATACGACCAAAATGGTCGCATAGGCAACCGTTATTGCTGCGTAGGCGACATGGTGGCTACAAAGCCATTAAGATACCGCCCCATGATCCAGATCGACCTGCAGGGCAAGCGTGGTCTCGTCATGGGCGTCTCCAACTCGCGGAGCCTCGGCTGGGCGATCGCCGAGCGGCTGCACGAGGCGGGCGCGGAACTCGCCTTCAGCTATCAGGGGGAACGGCTGCGGGAGGACCTCGAAAAGCTCACCCGCGACTGGACGGGGGCGCGCCTCTCCCAGTGCGACGTCACCAACGACGCGGAGCTCAAGGCGACCTTCGACGGTCTCAAGGAGGTGTGGGGCAGCCTCGACTTCGTGGTCCATTCCATCGGCTTCGCCCCCCGGGCGGCCATGGACGGGCGCTACATCGAGACGACTCGCGAGGACTGGCGGATAGCGCTCGACATCTCCGCCTACTCGCTCGTGGCCGTGGCCCGCGAGGCCGAGCCGCTCCTCTCCGAGGGTGGCTCCCTTGTCACCCTCACCTACTACGCCGCCGAGAAGGTGGTGCCCAAGTACAACGTCATGGGCATCGCCAAGAGCGCCCTCGAAGCCTCCGTCCGCTATCTCGCCTACGAGATGGGCAAGAAGGGCGTGCGGGTCAACGCCGTCTCGGCCGGCCCGGTACGCACCGTGGCGGCGCGCTCCATCCCCGGCTTCATGAAGATGTACAACAAGGTCGCCGGCATCGCCCCCCTCGGACGCAACGTCACCCACGAGGAGGTGGGCAACCTCGGCCTGTTCCTCCTCTCCCCGCTCGCCAGCGGCATCACCGGCGAGACCGTCTACGTGGACTCCGGCTTCCACGTGATGGGGATGGAACTGGGAGACGAATAGGGCGCCCTGCCGTCTTCGAAGAGAGCCCGCTCTGCCTAGCCCTTGGAATCGCCCGGCGGTGGGGGCGACAGCAATGGATCGGGTCCGCACATCGGCGTGCCGTTGGGATCGATCCCACAGCCGAGCTTCGGCTGCGTCGTGGCCGGTTGCTGGCGGTCCAGGCGCTCCGGCGTGTTCAGGACGCGGCTCCACCACGTCCCGATTTTCTCGAACAGGCTCGTCATCGGGGGTACTGAAGCCACGGTCCACTCCCGGGCAGCGGCCTGCGAGGGCGCGGGAGCCAGGGCGACGAGCAGTGCGAGGACGATGGCCGTCACAGCAAATCTGCTTTTAAGCATTTTTCTCTCAGCCTCCATAAATTATTCGATGTTCCGGCGACAGGAAAGGCGGTCCCTGCCATAGTGCCGTGACAAGGCCAAATCGGGGCAGCTACTTTACAGTCACCTGACATTTGCGCCCGGGTATACTCCCCGCGCCATGCGAAAGAACGGATTTTTCGAGGAAGGCG
>CAXTNS010000533.1:0-5021 GCA_964245465.1 uncultured Thermoanaerobaculia bacterium | reverse complement strand
GATCACGGCGGCGAGCCGGCGTTCTGCTGGGGCAACCCTCCCATCGGCCGTTGGGGCCGGCCGCGGGTGGGCCAGACCGCACCGCCGCTCCCGCGGGCTCCTCTCGTGCCCGCGGCCTCGGTCAGGCCCCAGGGCCCCTCCGTGCTCTACGACTGGGGACGCGAGGTCGAGGGCTATCTGACCCTGGACGTGCAGCCCGGAAAAGAGCAGGCCACCGGCCTGCTGTTTACGGGGACCGAGCCACCCGATCCGCGGCGCACCCGGTTCACGGCCCCCATCCTGATCCTGCCCGGCCGGCACGACTGGATGGACGCCCGCCCGCGGCGCTTCCGCTACGCCGTTGTCGTGGGACTGGCTCAACCGGCCAAGGCAGCATTACTGCCGGCGCCGGCCCGCCCCGAGCCCGTGGACCTGGAGGAGACGAAGGTGTTCGGGGTCGAGGGGCCGCCCCTACGAACGCCGGTGGAGGACGAAGTCTGGAGCAAACTCCAGCGCCTCGCGGGCGTCGCTCGGCGGGAAGAACTGTAGCTCGCGCCTGGCCTCGGCCGCGTACTCCTCGGCCATGGCGGTGACCTCCTCGAGCGTCCCCTCCGAGCGCACGAGGTCCAGGATCTCCTGGGGCGAGACCCGGCTGAAGGCACGGTCCTCGAGCACCCATTCGACCAGCCGCCGCTCCGCCGTCTGGACGCGGGGCAGGAGCATGATCAAGGGGAGCGTGAGCTTGCCCTCCTTGAGGTCCGAGAGCACGGGCTTGCCGAGCTCGCTCTCGCGGGCCGTGAAGTCGAGCAGGTCGTCCACGAGCTGGAAGCAGATGCCGAGCGCCCGGCCGTAGCGGGTGAGCACCTGCCCGGCCTCCGGACGGTGGGGCGGAATGAGGCTGGGGATCGAGCAGGCGGCCGCGAACAGGTGGGCTGTCTTCCGGTCGATGATCTCGAAGTACTCGTCGATCGTGAGGTCTGGCGCACCCAGCCGCTGGAAGGCCAGCAGCTCGCCCTCCGTCATCTTGAGCGTGGCCTGGCAGAGGTGCTGGATCACGTCCACCTGGCCGTGCGAGAGGGCCATCTGCATGGCCTTGGTGTAGATCCAGTCGCCCAGCAGCACCGTGAGGTTGTTCCCCCAGAGGTTGTTGAGCGTGGTCTGGCCGCGGCGCAGGCTCGCGTGATCGATGACGTCGTCGTGGATCAGGGTCGCGGTGTGGATGAACTCCACCACGGCCGCGTAGGTGATCTCCTCCTCGCCGTCGTGGCCCAGCAGGCGCGAGGCCAGGAGCAGCAGGGCCGGGCGCACCCGCTTGCCGCCGCCCTGGGCGATGTACTCGCCCGCCTTCTCGATGAACGGGACGTCCGAGCCCAGGTGATGGCGAAAGACGGCCTCGGTGGCGACCAGCTTGTCGGCCACCAGGTCGACGAACCGGCTGGCGGCCGCCGCGGTGGCTGAAGCCGCCGCCGCGCGGGTCTGGATCGCCGAGGGGGAGGCTTCCTGGGCGCTCATAGGTGATCGATTGGGTACCGGATCGGTCATTTCTGGTCTCAGAGGCCGCGGACCGGATCGAAGGGTACCACCTGTTCCAAGCGGCCGTCGCGGAAGCGATAGACCCGGCCGCTCTCGAAATACCACCAGGAAGCCTCCAGGTGGCCGGGGTACTGGACGTTGCGGATGCGGTCCGGCTTGCCCATCTCCTGGTAGACCTTACGCTGGTCCTCCGTCCGGATGGAGGCCAGGAACTGGCGCAGGCTGTCGAGGAACTGGCGGTTCTCCACGGTGACGCCGATCACGGCGGGGCTGCCCACGAGCACGCGGCGGGTGACGTCCTGGCGCGACAGCTCCTCCAGGCGCTCGCCCCCGCCCTTGACGCGCACGGGCACCCCGGCAACCAACTCGAAATGGTTGAAGTAGCTGTCCCACGGCCACTCGAGGGTGTACTGGCCGGCGGCGTTGGTGGTGGCGCTCACGCGGCGCACCTCCTTGTCCTCGGTCCGGCGCAGCTCGCGGACGCTGAAGTAGGTGCGGGTAGCCTCGAACGTGACGCGTACGTCGGAGAGCGGCCGGCCCTGGGCGTCGGTGACGTTGCCGGTCACCTGCACGCGCTCGCCCTGGGCGTAGCGCGCCGCGGCGGTGATTGCGGGGAACGCGGCGATCAAGGACAGGACAAGAGCCGCGAGCAGCCCGTGCCGCGGAAAGAGGGAGCTTCTGGTTTGTATTTTCACTGGGATCGGTAGTTCGTGAAAGTGAGCGGAACGTCGAGATCCATGGCCTTGAGGACCGCGATGACGGTCTGGAGGTCGTCACGGTTCTTGCCGGAGACGCGCACGGTGTCTCCCTGGATGGCACCCTGCACCTTGAGCTTCCTGGCCTTGATCTCGGCCACGATCTTCTTGGCCGTCTCCTGGGGGATCCCCTGCTGGAGGGTGATCTTCTGGCGCGCCCGGCTGCCGCTCGCCGGCTCCACCTTGCCGTAGCGCAGCGACTTGAGGTTGATCCCCCGCTTGACGAGCTTCCCCTGAAGAACGTCCAGGGATTGCTGGACCGAGAAGTCGTCCGCCGCCTCGAGGACGATCTCCTCGCCCTCCAGGCGGAGCACCGCCGCGGCCTTCTTCAGGTCGTAGCGGTTGGCGATCTCTTTTTCCGCCTGGTTGACGGCATTGCGGACCTCCTGGAGGTCCACGTTGGAGACGACGTCGAAGGAGTTCTCGGCGGCCATGCGTCAGCCATTATACGAAACCGGCAGGGCGGCCACACAGGGACAGGGCGGCCACATGGGCTGCCCCTACTGGCTTCCCTCTATCCAGCGGACGCTCGAGGGGGGCGAGAAGCTCCCTTGGCGGGAGAGGTCCTGGTAGCCGGTGATCTCGAAGCGGGTGAGATTGCCCTCACGGTCGTGGTAGGAGATCGCGACCACGCGCTTGCTGGCCGGCTCGACCGTGAGGGTCGCGTCCGTCAGCTCGGCCAGCTTCTTCTCCTTGGGCAGGAAGGCGATCTCGATCCGCCCGTTGTCAGTGGCCTTCGCCGTGGCCTGGTAGCGCAACTTCAGCTCGTCCAAGCCGAGGAGCAGGAGGTCGAGCCCAGGCTCGTTCTTGCGGTCCACCCGGTAGCGGCGGCCGGTCTGGTCGCCCTCGTTCCAGGCGTGGACCGTGCCCCCGCAGAGCAGGAAGCTCTTGGGGAAGGGATTCGTGTAGTCCCAGCGCATGCAGTCCGGCAGTTGCAGGGCGATCCGCCCGGACTCCTGGTCGCCGGAGGAGAACCCGGCCGCCGTGAACGTCTGGACGAAGTTGGCGCCCGTGGGGCCGGCCTCGACCAGGCTCTGCCGGACGGTCTTCAGCACCGCCCATGGGTCAGTGTCTTGCGATGTCTGAGATGTCTGCGATAAGACCGGAACCGCCCCCAGGACCAGTAGGGCGAGGAGGATCAGATCGAGTCGTCGTCTCATGTCGGTTCTCCCATGCAATCCCACGGCCTTCAACAGAAGGGACGGGGGAATGCTTCCCGGCCCCTCACCGGAGAGAGGCCAGGGGGTGAGAGTCCGGGAGGGGGACTTCTACTCCTCCCCGTCCCGCGCCACGTCGATCTCCTCGAAATAATCCGGCTTCACCAGAACCTCCCGCGGCTTGCTCCCCTGCGAGGGACCCAGCAAGCCATCCCGCTCCATCATGTCGATCAAGCGGGCCGCACGGGAGAAGCCGACCCGCATGCGGCGCTGGAGGAAGCTCGCGGAAGCCTGTCGCTCGGCCACCACCAGGCGGGCGGCCTCGTCGTAGAGATCGTCGTCGTTGTCCCCGCCGTCGCCGCCGGGGCCGCCGTCCCCTTCCGGCGCCTTGAGCACGTCGGGATCCAACTCCGGCTTGCCCTGCTTCTTGAGCCAGCGGATGAGCCCCGCCGTCTCCTGCTCCGAGATGTAGGCGCCGTGGAGACGCATCACACGCGACGAGCCGGGCGGCATCATCAGCATGTCGCCCTTGCCCAGGAGCTTCTCCGAGCCCACCTGGTCCAGGATCGTCCGCGAATCGTGGCGGCTCGCCGTGGCGAACGAGATCCGGCTGGGGAAGTTCGCCTTGATCGTGCCCGTCAACACGTCCACGGACGGCCGCTGCGTAGCCACGATCAGGTGGATTCCCACGGCCCGGGCCATCTGCGCGAGGCGGGCGATCGACGTCTCGACCTCCGAGGACGAGACCATCATCAGGTCCGCCAGCTCGTCGATCACCACCACGTAATACGGCATCGGCTTCAGGTCCGCGGCCGTGAACTGCCCATCGCCCTGCTCAGACAACGAGAGCCGCTTCTGCGTCTCCGGGTCCGAGATCGCCCGATTGTAATAGGCGATCGAGCGCACGTGCACCTCGGCCAGCAGCCGGTACCGCCGCTCCATCTCCGCCACCGCCCAGCGCAACGCGTTCGCCGCCTTCTTGGGATCGACCACCACCTCGCACTTCAAGTGCGGGATGTCCGCGTACACCCCCAGCTCGATCCGCTTGGGATCGATGAAGATGAACTGCACCTCGTCCCGCGTGGCCTTGTAGAGGATCGACGTGATCATGCTCTGGAGGCCCACGCTCTTGCCCGCGCCCGTGGCGCCGGCTACCAGCAGGTGCGGCATGGTGGCAAGGTCCGCGTAATACGGCTCGCCGTGGATGTCCGTGCCGAGCGCCATGGTGAGCACCGAAGGCGACTTCCTGAACCGCTCGTCCGCCAGCAGCGAGCCCAGGCGGATCACGCTCCGTTCCTTGTTCGGCACCTCGATGCCCAGCGTCGAGCGGCCGGCCATGCGGTCGATGCGCACCGACTCCGCCTTGAGCGCCAGCGCGAGGTCGTCCTGGAGGTTCACCACCTGGCTCACCTTGACCCCCGGCGCCGGCTGCAGCTCGAACACCGTGATCACCGGGCCGGGGCTGATGGCCTCGATCGACCCCTCCACGCCGAACTCGGCGCAGCGGCTGCGGATCGCCTCGCCCAGCCGCACCAGCTCGGCTTGGTCCAGGGCGCTCCGGCCGCCGCGCCCGTTCTCTCCGTGGTCCCGGTCCCGG
>CAXTNS010000532.1:0-5032 GCA_964245465.1 uncultured Thermoanaerobaculia bacterium | reverse complement strand
CGCCGGCCTGGGAGAGGCCGCCGGAGCGGCGTCGGCGCTCAACCGGGTGGTCCCCCTCACGGCCCTGGGCACGAACCACGTCGGGGCGGCCGCCGCGGCGCCCTTCGCCCGGGACGAGTTCGCCTGGTACGCCACCTGGCTCCTGGAACACCGGGAGCAGTTCTTCCTGCTCCGCTGGATCCCCGGCGACAAGGTGCGGGTCAATTTCGAGCGGACCCGGGTGACGATGGGCGACCGAGTGCTCTTCGAGGGGGCTGGCGCGGACTGGACGAAGGTCCCCATCTTCCTGCCCATGGATCAAGCCACCCTGACGATCGGCCGCTACACCTTCCGCTCGCGATCGCCCGGCTTCCTGGAGGACTGGACCCGGATCGCCGGCCTGGTGCGGGACGGGCTGGAGCTGATCTTCCATTGGGTCTTCTACCGCAAATGCCACGTCCTGAGCACGGTCTTCAACACCGTCGTCCTGGCGGGCGACGTCGCCACCAACGCGCTGGTCGGCATGCCACTGGACGGCTCCCGCCTTCCCCTGGGCGCCTGGTACGACCTCCTGGCCCGCTTCGTGATGAATTTCGGCTGGTCGTTCGAAGGCTGGGGGGAATCGGCCAGCGGCCAGTTCGTGTACTGGCTCGTCTTCCTCTTCGGCGCCGACGCGGCGAAGACTTTCTACTTCTGGCGCTGGCCCCGCCTGCTCCACGACGGGGTTCTCTCCGCGTTCACCCTGTTCAACCACGAGCCACCGCTCTCTCCCATGCCGGCCGGCGTGGACATCGACCTGCCGGAGAACCGCAAGGAGATCGACGGCATCGTCCACGCCTGCACCGAGCTGATGGTGCTGCTCACGAGCCTCATTCCCAAGAAGCAGGACTACACCTATCCGTTCAACGCCGTGGCCTCGACGCTCTGGCTGTTCCTCGGCGGCCTCGGGGCCGCCCTGGCCGGCTGGGGACTGGGCCTCGGCGTCTCCCATCTCTTCCTCTGGGACCGGGGAAAGACGGACGCCGCGTCGGTGGGACGGACGTTCCTCAGCTCCTGGGTGCAGGCCACGCTGAGCTTCCTGCCCTACTACTACCTGCTCCAGGAGGGGAAGACGAGCGACGGAACCTACAACGCAGGGCGGACGGCGTTCCCCGGCTATCCGGCCCCCGCCTCGGGCTCGCCCTACAAGCTCCCCTTCGAGCAGGGGAAGTGCCGGCAGTGCGTGCAGGGGAACCAGGGAATCATCACGCACAACGAGGTCAACCCCGTCTCTCAGATCTACGCCTACGACTTCGCCATGCCGATCGAGGAGATCCTGGCCACCCGGCCCGGCACGGTCGTCGACTTTTTCGACTGGGTCCCGGACGACACCGGCAACCAGACCGGTCCCGGGGGAATCCCGGCAATCCCCGGACAGACGAACTATCAGTTCTGGAACTTCATTACCCTCCGGCACGACCAGGACGGCGGTCCTCTGGCCCCGTACGACCGGGACGAGAACGGGCCCACGACCACTTTCGCCGTGTACGGCCACGGCCGCTTCCAGAGCGTCCGCCAGATCTTCGCCGACCGGCTCGGGCTGACCCTGGCCACGATCACTCCCGCGAACATCATCGGCCAGGCCGTGCAGCGGGGACAGCCCATCATGAAGGCCGGTCACACGGGCATCAGCGCGTTCAACCACCTCCACATCCACGTGGTGCCGGACTGGACGGATACCGACTCCAGCGCCAACGTCTTCAACCAGGGCCGCGAGACGATCCCGTTCGTCTTCAGCGACGTGCCGGGCGACGGCGTATGCCGCCGAGCCCAGTACTACACCTCGAAGAACACGAGGATCCCATGAGGAGGAATCCGTGATCACGGACCTGCTCGGCGGATCTTCCGCCCCGCCCGCCTTCCGCCGGCCCGTCTTCGAAGTCCGGTTCAGCGGCGGAGGGGGCGCCGCGGGCGGCCTCGGCGGTATCGGCGGCTTGGCCTCCGCGGTAGGGAGCGCCCTCGGGCTTGGCGGCGCGGCCGATCCCTGGAAGCAGCACCTGGTCGCCGTCTCGGTCGAGTGCGGCATCGCGCCCGCGGTGGACGCGGCCGAGGTCTGGCTGACGGCCGATCCCCAGGCGCCCGCGACCGCGCTCGACGACGAGGGCACGGTTTCGCTGGGATACGAGGACGACTCGTCCGTGCTCACCTTCACGGGGAAAGTGGCGGGCGTGCGGCGGGGGATCCGAGGGCTGACGCGGCTCACCGCCACGGCGGGCGGCGCGGCCCTGGCCCGGCTGCGGGTGAACCAGAGCTATGAGGACCAGACGGCCGGCGACGTCGTGAGCGATCTCGCGGGTCAGGCGGAAGTCGCCACCGGCACGGTCGAGGACGGCGTCGACCTCCCCTTCTACGTGGTCGACGACCGCCGCAGCGCCTGGGTCCACGTCGCCGCCCTGGCCCGGCGGAGTGGTTACCTGGCGTACGTCACGCCCGAAGGCGAGCTGTTCTTCGGCCCCTACGAGCCGGGCGATCCCGTCCAGACGTTCACCTATGGCGAGGACGTCCTCCGGCTCGAAGCCCGCGAGGCGAGCCCGGAGGTGGGGAAGGTCACCACCTGGGGCGAGGGATCCGCGGGCAGCCAGGGCAAGGACGCCTGGAGCTGGCTGGCGAAGGATCCGGCGTCCGTTCAGGGAAGCGCAGGAGGCGGAGGGCCGGAGCGCTGGGTCCACGATCCCGCCCTGCGGTCCGGCGACGCGGCCAAGAAGGCGGCCCAGGGGATCGCGGACGCGGCCGGCCGGCTCCAGGTCACCGGCACCCTGCTTGTGCCGGGCGCCCCCGCCGTGACGGCCGGCAGCACGATCGAGATCGCCGGAGCGCCCCAGGACGCGCTCAACGGCACGTTCCTGGTCCGCTGGGTGCGGCACCGGCTGGCCAAGGGAGAGGGCTTCACCACGCGCATCGTCTTCAGCAAGAGCGAGGGAGCCGGTGGCGGTGGATTGCTCGGCGCTCTGGGAGGTCTCCTGTGACGCCCACGCTCTACGACACCATCCGGCGCATCGTGCAGGAGGAGATGGGCCAGGTACGCACGGCCGAGCTGGCGGTGGTCGAGGAGCAGCACGCGGACGAGTTCGCCGCCTCGGTGAAGCTGCGCGACTCTGGGATCGTCCTGCGCAAGGTGCCGGTCGCGACCCAGCGGATCGGCGCGGTGAGCATCCCCGCCGTGGGCGATCTCGTCCTCGTGCAGTTCGTGGGCGGCAACGTCAACGCGCCCATCGTCACCGGCCGCCTCTACAACGACGAGGACCGGCCGCCGGCCAACGACGACGCCCAGGCGATCCTCCATCTGCCGCTCGGCGCGGGTGGCGAGGACGCCGTCCACTGGGAGCTGCACAGCGGCGACAAGCGCGAGATCGTCCTGAAGCTCGGCAAAGGCCTGGAGCTTGCCCTGCGCGACGACGACCCGGTGATCGAGCTGGGGGTGGACGGCGGCAAGGCGACGATCAAGATCGAGCGCGACGGCGCCGTGACGCTGGAGAGCAAAGGCGACCTCAAGGTCACCGGCGAGGGCGACATCAAGCTCGAGGGGAAGAAATCGATCACGGTCGAGGCCACGGGCGAGCTCAATCTCAAGGGATCGAAAGTCAATCTCAATTGATTCTCAATTGACTCTCCTTAAGGAGAGCGGAGGCACGGGCATGGGACAGCCGGCGGCGAAACAGGGCGATCAGGTCATGGCGACCGACACCCACGTCATCATGATCTCCACCCCGGGCGGGCCCGTGCCCACGCCGCTGCCGCACCCGTTCGCCGGCATGCTCGACGGCTCGCTGTCGAGCGACGTCAACGTCGAGGGCAAGCCGGCGGCGGTGCAGGGGAGCACGGCCACCAACAGCCCCGCCCACGTCCCCCAGGGGGGACCGTTCCAGAAGCCGCCGTCGAACCGGGCCACGGTGCAGCTCGGCAGCGGCACGGTGTTCATCAACGGCAAGCCCGCCGCGCGCAACGGCGACAAGGCCATGACCTGCAACGACCCCGCGGACCTGCCCACCGGCACGGTCATCGCCGCGGGCACCGTCTTCATCGGAGGGTAGAGCCGTGGCGGACGATCCCCAGCTTCTGACCGACATCCGGCTGGCCTTGCGCCATTCGGAGCTGCGCCCCGTCTACGGGGCGGACACCTTGGAACGGCGCGTCACCACCCGCCAGGCCAGCCAGGTGCTCACCGACCTGGCGCTGGTGAGCGGGCGCGACAACCTCGGACAAGCGGTCCTGATGCGCCTGCTCACCCCTCGCGGCGAGCTCGCCGAGCTGGCCCATCCCGAGTACGGCTCCCGCCTTCACGAGCTGATCGGCCGGCAGAACACTGAAACAACTCGCAACCTGGCGCGCCTGTACATTCTGGAGAGCCTGCAACAGGAGCCGCGCATCGCGAAGGTGCTGGAAGTCGCGGTGGCGCCGTCTCCGGGCACGCGTGACCGCGTGGATGTCCGGCTGCGGGTTCAACCGATCGATACGGCGGGGGCTCTGAGCCTCGGGCCGTTATCTCTGGAGCTCTGACCATGAGCTTTCGACGCCGCCCCTTCCCCGAGGTCCTCGACAACCTGCTGTCCCAGCTTGCCGGCGGGGTGGCGGCCGAGGAGCATCCGTTCCCGCCACCGGGAGCCGCCCCTTTCCGCCACGCCCTGCAACGGCCGCCCGTCGCCGAGGTGGTCTCCGTCTACGGCAGCCGGGACGCCCAGCCGCGCCTGTTTCGCCGCGACAAGGACTACAAGCTCGACCGGAACGCGCTCGAATGGATCGACGGGGCGGAGCTGCCCGATCCGGGCACGCTGATCTCCGTGAGCTATTTCCCGAAGTCGGCGCAACCGGTGCTCACCGACCTCCAGACCGGTAGCGTGGTGCGCACGCTCGCCGAGTCGGTCGGCCTGGAGATCGCCCGCCTGTACGCCCAGCTCGAAGCGGTCTACCAGGCGGGCTTCATCGACACCGCGACCGGGTCGTCGCTCGACAACGTGGTCGCCCTGCTGGGGGTCGACCGGGTCGAGGGCGGCCGGGCCGAGGGGGAGGTGGAATT
>CAXTNS010000531.1:4306-5033 GCA_964245465.1 uncultured Thermoanaerobaculia bacterium | reverse complement strand
TCCCTCTTTCCTCATGCCATACGCTGCCAGGATCCGCTTGGCGGCCGAGGTCTTGTGCACCTCGTCCGCACCGTCGTAGATGCGGGCGCCCCGTTCGTGACGCCACCAGAAGGCGAGCGGCGTCTGCTCGGTCAGGCCGAGGGCGCCGTGAGTCTGGATGGCCTGGTCGAGCACGCGCTGGAGCACGGCGGCGGTGTGAAACTTGATCAGGGAGATGTCGTCCCGCGCCGCTGAGGCTCCTTGGGAATCGATCTTCCAGGCGGTGCGCAGCACGAGGAGGCGGGCGGCGTCGATGTCGGCGCGGCTCTCGGCGATCCACTCCTGGACGATCTGGCGCGATCCCAGAGGCCGGCCGGGGGAGAGGTCGCGCGTGGCCGCTCGCTCGCACATCAGGTCGAAGGCCCGCTCGCAGATCCCCAGCCAGCGCATGCAGTGGTGGATGCGGCCCGGCCCCAGGCGCTCCTGGGCCAAGGCAAAGCCGGCGCCCTCCTCGCCGATGCGGTTGGCCACGGGCACGCGCACTCCTTCAAGCCGCACCTCGGCGTGGCTCATCCATCCCTCCCCCCGCTCGCCCATGACGGGCAGGTTCTGGACGATCTCGAAGCCGGGCATGTCGGTCGGCACGAGGATCTGGCTCGCCCGCACGTGGGGGCTCGAAGCGTCGGGATTGGTGACGGCCATGACCACGCAGAACGTGGCGCCGTCGGCCGCGGAAGTGAACCATTTG
>CAXTNS010000531.1:0-4296 GCA_964245465.1 uncultured Thermoanaerobaculia bacterium | reverse complement strand
TCTTCTGACCGCTGATGATGTAATCGTTTCCGTCGCGGCGGGCCGTGGTGCCCATCCAGACCGGGTTCGAGCCCGCGAACTCCGGCTCGGTCATGCCGAAGCAGCTCCGAATGTCGCCTGCCACCAGGGGCCGCAGCCAGCGTTCCCGCTGCTCGGGGCTGCCGTGGTGGAGGAGCAACTCCATGTTGCCCGCGTCCGGGGCCTGGACGTTGAATACGCAATGCCCGATCACGCTCCGGCCGAGCACCTCCGAGAGGGGAGCGAATTCGAGCAGCGACAGGCCGCCGCCGCCCCACTCCCGAGGCATGTGGGGGGCGAGCAGGCCCATCTCCCGCACCTTGGAGCGCAGGCGCTCGATCTCCACCCCGGCGGCTCCGAAACCCCGCTCCAGCACGGTCCTCTCGACGGGCAGGATTTCGGAGTCGAGGAAGGAGCGGGCGGCCGTGGTCAGGTCGCGGATTCGGGGAGAGAGGGAGAAGTCCATGAGGCGAGCATCTCCGAGGGGCCGATCTCTCCTAAGGAGCCCACCACCCGGTCCGCCGCCGCCAGCAGTTCCTTCTCGTGCGTAGTCGCGAGGCCGATCACTGTCATCCCGGCCCGCCGGGCGGCTTCGATGCCCCGTGGGGAGTCTTCGATTACCAGGCAGCGCTCCGGCGGCGTGGCCAGTTGGGCCGCGGCGTAGAGGAAGAGATCGGGCTCGGGCTTGGCGCGGCCGCCCACGTGAGAGGGGAAATAGACGCGCTCCCCGAAGAAGCGGCGCAATCCGAGCCGCCGGTCGGCCACGTCGAACAGCTCCTCGGGCATGGAGGTGGCGACGCAGGTCCTGAACCGGCCCCGGACCCTCTCTTCGAAGAACTTCTCAAAGCCCGGGGTGAACCGCACCGCGCTTTCGAAAAGGCCGCGGATAATGGAGAGGCGTTCCGCCACCAGCTCTTCCGGATCTCCGGGGACGCCGTACTGTTCCTGCAGCAGGAGCACGCTCGCGGTCTCTCCCAGGCCCGTGATCAGCGGCTTGGTGCGGGCGACGTCGAAGTCGATCCCCCGGCGCCGGAGGAACTCCGTCTCGCACTGGTCCCAGATGGTCTCGCTGTCGAGCACGACGCCGTCGCAGTCGAAGAGGATGGCTTCAATCATCGATCGATTTTCTCGGGAGGGCGGCGAACTAGAGAGGAGTGATCGGTGAGCCCAAGTATACAGTGGTATTCTTGAAGCTGACATGAACAGATCCCATGGTTTCCGCCGGTCCCGCATCGTCCTCGTCTTCCTGGCTCTCGTGTTGCTCGGGGGCGCTCTGGCGGGCGAGAGAGAGCCGCAAAGCTTGACGGAGCATGCCACTCTTCGGGGCTTCGCCTCCTGGCAGGAGCTCACGAAGGGACCTCACAAGGTGGCGCCAAGACTCTGGACGATGTGCCAGCCTCCGCCCCCGAAGCTGATCGAACATCCTGGCGATCTCGTGCCGTTCGGCGCGGACCGTTTCATCCGCGTCTACGCCAACCCTCAGGCGTATCCGCTGATGCGGAAGCCCCGGGGGCCGAAGTATCCCGTTGGAGCCAGGATCGCCAAGGTGAAGCTGCTCCCGGGCGGCTCCCGGCCGGTGTCGGTGGCATTCATGGTCAAGCGGGAGGCGGGGTACAACCCTGCGTCCCTGGACTGGGAGTTCCTGTTCTTCGACGGCGACCCGTTGCGGCAGTCCAAGGGAGATGTTTCCGGTTGCCAGAGATGTCACGGGGATTTCAAGGCAGGCGACGGCGTTTTCGGCAGCTATCTGCCCGAGCGTCAATACCACGGGTGACGCCGCGCTTCGGCCTTCCCCTATGAACGTTCTGCAGCCGCTGGCGCTCTATGTTCTCGTAGCGCTCTTCGAGATCGGCGGCTGCTTCGCCTTCTGGGCCTGGCTGCGCCTGGAACGCTCTCCCTGGCTCGCCGTGCCGGGGGTGCTCTCGCTCGTCCTGTTCGCCTGGACGCTCACCCGCGTGGAAGCCGCCTTCGCGGGCAGGGCCTACGCGGCGTATGGCGGCGTTTACATCCTCACGGCCCTGCTCTGGCTGTTCTTCGTGGAGCGGACCGTGCCGGACCGCTGGGACGTCGCGGGGGCGCTCCTCTGCGTGGCCGGAGCGCTGGTCATCCTGCTGGGACCGCGTTGAGCCGCGCCAGCGCCCGGTCGTGCACCTTCGCCAGCGTCACCTGCGCCGTGACCGCTCCCACGAGGGCGAGGAACATGTCCCACTGGGTATCCCAGACGTCGCCCTGGGTGCCGAGGAAGGCATCCGCGGCCGAGCCTCCGAGGACGGCGGACCACCACTCGATGAATTCGTAGGTGGCGCTGAAGGCCAGGCAGATGCAGGCGACGAGGAAGAAGAGCCAGCCGCCGGGCCGGAGCGGCGTCTTCCGGATCAGCACCTCGCGGGCCAGGATGGCCGGTACGAAGCCCTGGGCGAAGTGGCCGAGCCGGTCGTAGTGGTTGCGCGCGAAGCCCGTCAGATCCTGTATCCAGAAACCGAGCGGCACCCGGGCATAGGTGTAATGGCCGCCCAGGATCAGGATCAGCGAGTGAAGGAAGAGGAGGCGGTAGAGCAGCGGCGTCAGCGGAAAGCGCCGGTACGTGGCGATCAGGAGAGGGGCGCCGATGAAGATCGGGGCCACTTCGAGGACCCATGTGGTGCGGTCGTAGGGATGGACGCCCGAGACGACCATGGCAACGGCCGTGAGGGCGAGCAGGATCAGCGGCTCTGTAGCGGAGCGCCTCTGAGGGGTGGGCATGGTCTCCAGCCTATCGCGGATCGGAGCCTTCTGTTAGACCGCTTTCCACAGGGTGCCGGCGCCTGGCCCTCGGAGAAAATGACCGAGGACCGAGGTCTGAAGACCGAGGAGGACTCCGTGACGGCCGGGATTCAGTCCGCGGCTCTCGTGGCCTCGTTGGGAGTAAGATATTCAAGAGCTGAAGCTCGTTGCCGGCTCGGATTGGCAGGAAGTTGTCATGGGAAAGCATCCGGATAGGAAAGCTCTGAAGGGGTTCATCAGTGGTGAGTTCTCTTCCGAGGAGGCTTGTCGCATCGAACGCCACCTTTCCATGTGCTCCGATTGCCGGGATCAGGCCGACGCAATCTCCGATCAATTGACTCTCCAGCTACTGGATTCCTGGCTCCGTCCAGGATACGACGAAGCGTTCGAGCGAGCCGCGGACCGGACGGCCGAACGTTTGACCCACCTGGCCGAGGAGTCTCGCAGCACGGAGGATCTTCTGGCTGAGTTGCTGAGAGAGCCCGCCCAATGGCGCCGCCGCAGGATCGCGGACGGGGAAAGATTTCATTCTCTAAAGCTTTGCCAGCTTCTGCTGGCGCGTAGCCGGGATGCCTGGCTGCTGGATCCCGCCGCTGCGCTGGAGATGGCAGATCTTGCCGTCGAGGTGGCCCTCCATCTCGAGTCAGGACGGTACGGATCGAGCCTTGTTGAGGATTCTCGCGCCTTGGCGTGGGCCTATCTGGCGAACGCTTTACGGATCACTTCTGACCTCTGGCGAGCGGAGCAGGCCTTGTGTCAGGCCTGGCGCCACCACGCGTTGGCAGGAGAGGATGCCTATACAGAAGCGCAACTGCTTGTAACAACGTCCTCCTTACGCGAGGCTCAGGGCCGTTACGAAGAAGCCGCACGGCTCCCTGACAAGGCAATCCGTCTCTATCATGAGGCGCAGGACAGCCAATTGGAAGGTGATACGTGGATCATAAAGGGATTCATATTGGCGCACCAGGAACGGTTTGAAGAATCAATCCTGGCGACTCGTGAAGGTCTTAGCCGGATCGACCCCGCGGAAAACCCGATGCTCTTGATGGCAGGCACTCACAACCTCATACATTCCCTCGCCGGTAGTGAGTCACCAGGGAAAGCCAGAGAGCTCCTCAACCAGAATCGTCATCTATACAGAGGCTCCGGCGAGATCAATATGATCCGGCTTCGCTGGCTCGAAAGCCGTATTTCCGCGGGTTTCGAACAGTTTGTCAAGGCGGGGACGTTGTTGCACGAAGTCCGAGAGTTCTTTCTCGATCGTAACATCGGGATCGACGTCTTCCTTGCCTCTCTCGACTTGGCCGGGGTCTACGTCTTGAACAGGCAACCTCGTAAAGTGAAAGAGGTGCTTGGCGAAGTAATTCCCCTGGGAGAGGCTCTGGGGCTTTCAAAGAAGGTCTTCTTGGCAAAGATGCTCTTCGAGAGAGCTTCTAGAAGCTGACCGTTTCAAGGCCGGGGACGGACGCCCTACAAGGAGCGGAGTTCTTTCCCTTTTTGCGGCGCCTTCAGGGG
>CAXTNS010000530.1:4213-5039 GCA_964245465.1 uncultured Thermoanaerobaculia bacterium | reverse complement strand
GCCTCGGCAGGCATCGGCGCCGTCCAGATCCGGGAGAAGGACCGGGAGGCCCACCCCCTCTGGGAGCTCGCCCGGATGGCCCGGGCCGGTCTGCCGCCGCCGGCGCGCGTGCTCGTCAACGGCCGTCTGGACGTGGCGCTCGCGGCGGGGGCGGACGGCGTCCATCTGCCGTCGGACGGCGTGCCGGTCGCTCCACTTCGGGAGAGATTCGGCCCGGGCGTCCTCATCGGCCGCTCGGCGCACCGGGTCGAGGAGGTCGAGCGGGCGCGCGACGAGGGGGCGGACTACGTGACGTTCGGCCCCGTCTACGCCACCCCCAGCAAGGGGCCGCCCGTGGGGCTCGCGGAGCTCGCGCGCGCCGCGGAGACCGGCCTTCCCGTCTTCGCTCTGGGAGGCGTTACACTACCGCGGTTCGGGGAGCTGGCCAGGGCGGGAGCGGCGGGGGTCGCGGCGATCCGGCTGTTCCAGAACGTCCCGGATCTCACCGAGGTGGCGCGGGCCGTCCGTGAACAATTTTTTCGGTCATAGGCCGGCCCATAGGAGAGGCGCGTGAACCTGGATTCCCGGCTCGGCAAGCTCCGCTATCTGCTCGTCTCCCTGGGCGTGCTGGTCCTCGACCAGTGGACCAAGTGGCTGGTGGAGGCCCACCTCCCCCATCACTCGGCGCACGAGCTCATCCCCGGCTTCATGAACCTGACCCACGTGCGCAACACCGGCGTAGCCTTCGGCCTCTTCGCCTCCGAGGGCGGGGGCAACGGCCTGCTGCTCACGCTCCTGGGTCTCGGCGCCCTGGCGGCCGTGAGGAGCATGCGGTCGCGCGTGGGGG
>CAXTNS010000530.1:0-4203 GCA_964245465.1 uncultured Thermoanaerobaculia bacterium | reverse complement strand
ACCGCATGCTCCTCACGGCCTTGGCCCTGGTGGTGGGCGGCGCCGTCGGCAACCTGATCGACCGCGTGTCGAGCGGCGCCGTGACCGACTTCATCGACGTCTACGTCGGCACCCACCACTGGCCCTCCTTCAACGTCGCCGACAGCGCCATCTCGATCGGCATCGTGCTGATGGCGATCGACAGCTTCCGGCCGCATCCCCGGCGCCAGCCCCAGGAAGCCCCCGCCGCGGCCACGGCGGCCGAGTGAGCCCCGCCTGGACCGTCGAGTCCGGGGGGGAGAGGCTCGACCGTCACGTCGCCGCCCATCTGGGCGTCGCCCGCAACCAGGTTCAGCGGTGGATCGAGGAAGGGTTGGTCTCCGTCAATGGTCAGAGGGCCAAGCCGTCCGCCGTGCTCGCTCTTGGAGACCGTGTCGAATGCAATCCGCCAGAGCCCAGGGAAGAGCGGGTCGTCCCCGAACGGGGGGATCTGCGGGTCCTCCATGAGGATGGGGACCTGGTGGTGATCGACAAGCCGGCAGGGCTCACGGTCCACCCCGGGGCCGGCCGCTCCACGGCAACGCTGGCTCATTACCTCCTCGACCGCTATCCCGAGATGGCAGGCGTGGGCGGGCAGGGCCGGCCGGGGATCGTCCACCGGCTGGACCAGGGAACGAGCGGTGTCCTCGTGGTGGCGCGCACGGCGGAGTCTTACGCGCGCCTTGCCCGCGCCTTCGCTTCCCGGGAGGTCGGCAAGCGCTATCTCGGCATCGCCTACGGTACGCCCGCCCCCGCTTCCGGCACCATCGAGGCCCCCATCGGCCGGCATCCCCAGAAGCGCAAAGAGATGGCCGTGCGCCGCGGTGGCCGGCCGTCGCGGACGGGTTACCGCACCCTCTCAGCCAAAGAGGGGATCGCTCTGATCGAGTTGGACCTCGCGACGGGCCGCACCCACCAGATCCGGGTGCACCTGAAGCACATCGGCCATCCCCTGGTCGGGGACCCGGTCTATGGCGAGGCGCGCTGGAAGGGCCTGCCCCGTCCGGTCCAGGCGCCTCTGCGGGACTTCCCGCGTCCCGCCCTCCACGCTTGGCGCCTGGCCTTCAAACATCCCGGGACCGGCGAGCCCCTGAGCTTCGAGGCGCCGGTCCCGGAGGACATGAGAATACTCTGGGAAACGGTGGCGGGCGATCCGATGAGTAATCGAACCGGTTCGTGATGTAGCCGCTGTAGTGCCACTTCTCGGCGTACGCGAACGGGTCCCCCACGTAGATCTTGAAGTAGTTGCCAATGGCCCCGCTCAGGCCGTACGCCTGGCCGACACAGTGGTTGCACGCCAGCGTGCCGTCCCGGTAGATGTCCCACAGCCCGAGGATCGAGTCGAAGTCGCTGGAGCTGACCGCCACCAGGCGGAACTCATACTGGTGCCCGCCGGCGAGGCCCAGGGCGTGCGAGAACGCCTGCGGGGTGTTCTCCTGCCAACTGCTCACCAAATTGCCGTCGGTGGGCGTGTACCACTTGCCGGTGTCACCGTCGGCGATCGCGAGCGGCCGGTTCGACCAGACGCTGTGAACGGGCTCTCCCTGGGCCCAGGCGGCGGAAGAGAAGATCCCCAGAATGAAGGCGGCAACGAGAAAGCGGAGGGAAAGACGCATATTTTCTCCTTTCGTAGGGTTTCGAATTCAACCAACGGAAGGAAGAACGACGGAAGCGGAGCGATCCCCTCAGGAATCGCTCCGCTTTTGAAATGCACCCGGATCAGATCAGGTCTTTGAACGGCTTGTAAGGCCGGCCCAAGGAGTCCGCGACCGCTTGGTAGGTGATGTGGCCCTTGTAGGTGTTGACGCCCAGAAGCAGGCCGGGGTCCTCCTGCGCGGCCCGCACCACGCCCTTCTTGGCGAGGGCCAGGGCATAGGGCAGCGTGGCGTTGTTGAGGGCGAAGGTTGAGGTGCGGGGCACCGCGCCCGGCATGTTGGCCACGCAGTAGTGGACGACGCCCTCGACCACGTAGGTGGGGTTCGAGTGGGTCGTGGCGTGGGTGGTCTCGAAGCAGCCGCCCTGGTCCACGGCCACGTCCACCACCACCGCGCCCTCTTTCATCAGCTTCAGCATCTCCCGGGTGACCAGCTTCGGGGCCGAGCGGCCAGGGATGAGGACGGCGCCGATGAAGAGGTCGGCCCGCCGCAGCGTGGCGCGCAGGTTGTACTGGTTGCTGGCGAGGGTGCGCACGGCTCCATGGAAAAGGTCGTCGATCTCGCGGAGGCGGTCGAGGTTGGTGTCGAGCACCGTGACGCTGGCGCCAAGGCCCTGGGCCATGCGGATGGAGTTCATGCCCACGATGCCGCCGCCCAGGATGACCACGTCCCCCGGGGGCACGCCGGGAACGCCGGCGATCAGCGTGCCGCGCCCGCCGTGCCCCTTCTGGAGGAAGCTGGCGCCGGTCATCACGGCCATCCGGCCGGCCACCTCCGACATGGGAGTCAGGAGCGGCAGCCGGCCCTGGCGGTCCTCGATCGTCTCGTAGGCCACGCCCGTGACCTCGCGCTCTTGCAGCACGCTGGTGAGTTCCGGCAGGGGCGCGAGGTGGAGGTACGTGAACAGCGTCTGGCCGTGTCTCAGGAACCCGTATTCCGACTCGACGGGCTCCTTGACCTTGACCACCATCTCGGCCCGGCCGTAGACGGTGGCGGCGTCGGGCACGATCTCGGCCCCGGCCTGGACGTAGTCCTCATTCGGAATGCCGCTGCCCAGCCCCGCCCCGTCCTGGACGATGACCTGGTGGCCCGTGTCGACCAGCGCGTGGACGGCGGCCGGGATCATCCCGACCCGGTACTCGTGGTCCTTGACTTCCTTCGGTATACCGATCAGCACGTTATGGGTTCCCCGTCTCGACAAGTTTGGCTTCCGGCTCACCGGCCCCGCGCGGGCGGCTCGCCTCCCGGGCCGGATGGCCCTTCATCTCAACTCTTCCCTTGAAGAAAGCACCTTCGGAGATGACGATCCGAGCAACGCGCCCAACAACACCACCCGCAAAGGCCCCGCGATCCGCACCACGGGCGCCGTGACAGGCCCCGTCACCGAGCCCTCGGCTCCCACCGTCACCGCGGCGTCCAGCCGCACCTCGCCCTCGACCTCGCCGTCGATCAGCAACTCGGTCGAGCCCGCCACCTCGCCCCGCAGGCGGGTGCCGGGGGCCACGTGGGTGATGCGCCGCTTCTGGGAAGGGCTGGAAGACTCAGGCGAGCCGCCGGAGGCGGGGGTCGGGTTCTCGCGGCGAAAAATCGGCATCGCTGGCAATTGGCATCGTTATAAAGGGCGGCCGGCGCTTCGCGCCTGTCGCCGCCCAGATCAGGAGAATCGGTTGGAGCGGGCAACGGGACTCGAACCCGCGACATCAAGCTTGGGAAGCTTGCACTCTACCAACTGAGTTATGCCCGCTCGATGGTTCGAGCGAAAAGAAATCTAGCGGAGAGGCGCAACCGGGTCAAGGGGGCGTAGAATCCCGGTCCCGAACGGCAGTCCCGTCCAAGGAGAGGAAGATGAAGATCGGCATCGGCTCCGACCACGCCGGGTATCGCTACAAGGAGGAGATCAAGAAGCTCCTGTCCAAGCTGGGCCACGAGGTGAAGGACTTCGGCACCAAGTCGGAGATGACGGTCGACTACCCGGCCTTCATCCGGCCCGTGGCCGAGGCGGTGGCGAGGGGGGAGCTCGAGCGCGGCGTCGTGCTCGGCGGCTCGGGCAACGGCGAGGCCATGGTGGCCAACCGGGTCCAGGGGGTGCGTTGCGCCCTCTGCTGGAACGAGGAGTCCGCCCGGCTCGGGCGGGCGCACAACGACGCCAACATGATCTCCCTCGGGCAGCGGATGATGCCGGTCGAGACGGCCCTGGAGATCGTTCGGATCTGGCTCGACACCCCCTTCGAGGGTGGGCGCCACGTCCGCCGCATTCAGATGATCGACGAACCCTAATGGCGGTGAAGGAGCTGCTCCTCAAGGCCTTGGGGCCGGACCGGGTCCGGACCGGCGAGGTGCTGGCGCCCTATACGACCTTCCGGATCGGCGGGCCGGCCGACCTCTACTACGAGGCCCGGAGCGCGGACGAGCTGGCACGGGCCATCCTCGCCGCCCGAGAGCATGGGGTACCGCTCTTCCGGATCGGGCGGGGCGCGACCATCCTGATCGGGGACCGGGGGTTCCGGGGGGTGGTGATCGGGCACCTGGC
>CAXTNS010000529.1:1427-5042 GCA_964245465.1 uncultured Thermoanaerobaculia bacterium | reverse complement strand
CCGCCGGTGCCGCCGGAGACGTTGCCGGAGGCCGACGCGATGATCTGCCCCTGCTCCACCGTCTTCTCGATGATGGTGCCGGCGATGGGAGCGCGGATGTCCACGTCGCCCATCCTCTCCCGGGCCAGTTGGAGGTTGGTCCTGGCCTTGACGAGCTGGGCCTTGGCGTCGGTCTCCTGAAGCTGGGTGCTCTCCATGTCCTGGGCGCTCAAGATGCCCTGCCTGGCGAGGCTCTCGGCCCGCTTGCGCTGCATGGAGGTGTTCGCCACCCGCGCCTCGGCGAGGGCCTGGTCGGCCTCGGCCTGGGCGAGGGCGTTGCGCAGGTCGCGCGGGTCCACCATGGCGATCAGGGCACCCTGCGGGAGCTCCTGGCCGGTTTCGACGGGGATGCGCTGGACTTCGCCGGAGACCCTGGACTTGACCTCGACCACCCGCAGGGGCTCGATCTGCCCCGAGGCGTCGGCCGTGATCACCAGATCCCGGCGCTCGACCGGCGCCGTGTCGGTATTGGATTGTTTTTCCTGGGTCTCGCCCCGGTTGCAGCCCGCCAGTCCGGCGGCGCCGGCGGCGATCGCCAGGGGGAGCACCAGGCTGGCCACGGCCCGGAATGCTTTCTTTTTCATGGTTTCGACGTTCACGGCAAATCCTCCTCCTGCCACCCTCACTTCCCCTCCTGGTGACGATCCGTATTGGATTCGAAACGTTTTTCCATGCGCCGCGACCGTTCGGCGATCCAGAGGTCGTATTCGCGGAGCTGCCCGGGCTCGAGGACCCGCGAGAGATCGGCGCGGGTGCCGGCCACGATCTGATTGAGCCTCGGCTTGACCTCGCTCCAGACGGCCGCCGCCTCGGTGCGCCGGCGCTCGAGGATCTGATCGACCTCGGCCTGCTGGCGGGCGTCCAGGTGCATGCGTTCCAGGACTTCGGCGTCGATGCCGTGGCGACGCGTCCTGTGCTCGCGGGGACTGCCGATCGCCCGGTCCGTCGCCGCGCCCACCAAAACCCCGGCCACGAAGACCACGGCCAGCAGGGCGGCGCTCAGGAGCCGGGCCCGCAGTAGAGGACGGCCTGGCTCCTTCATGGGCGTTCTCCTTGGACGGCGGACGCCAGATCGGCCACCGACGGCGGCTGCTCTTCGCCCAGCCAGAGAGCCACGGGAGCCGGCAGGCGCAGGGCCTCCGTCATTGCGGGCTCGGGCGCGCCGGCTGGGCTCTGGAGGAGCAGAGCCAGCACGGCCCCCGCGCACAGGGCCAGGACCGCCGCCGCGGAGAGAGCCGGCCGGAACCAGCCCAGCAGCACCAAAGACAGGCCGGTTGCGGCGTTGGCCCGGCGGGCCAGCTCGGGAGCGGCCAGGGCCATGAGGGTGGCAATCCGGCGCTCCCACCGCTCGCGGTCGAGCGTGGGATCGAGCGGCCTGAGATCGATGGGTGACTCGTCCATCTTCATTCGTCTCCTGAATTTCCAAGCTCTGCGCGCAGGCGCTTCCGCGCTTCCAGCAGCCGCACCCGCACGGCCCCTTCCGAAGTGCCCAGAAGATCGGCGATCTCCCGGTGCCGCCAGCCTTCGAGGTCGTGCAGCAGCACCACTTCGCGCTGGCTCGGCGGCAGGCGGCCGAGGGCGGCGAGGAGCCGATCCCTCAGCTCCGACTGCTCGGCCCGCCATCCCGGGTCGTCGCCGGCCCCGGTTTCCGCGACCGCCTCCTCCAGAGGCTCGCCTTGCCTCAAGGCCCGGCTCTCGCGGACGTTGAGGGCCCGGTTGCGGACGATCCTCATCAGCCAGGCCGCGAACCGCTTCGGGTCCCGGCACTCGTCGAGCTTCTCCAGAGCCCCGAGGAAGGCGTCCTGACAGACGTCCTCGGCGTCGGCCGGATTGCCGAGCACCCCCAGGGCCACGGCGTGGGCGGACCGCAGGTGCCGCCGCACCAGCTCTTCGAAGGCCCGGGCGTCCCCCGCCCGGGCACGCGCCACGAGGCGGGAGTCGGTGTCGGCCACGTTCATAGGACAGGTGAGGTCGGGAAAACGTTAGGGTGCGGGCTGTGCTACCCTGCCCCCAGAGGCACACGCCAACAGCTTAACGATTCCGAAGGAGGTTGCGATGAACCTGCGCCGTCCCCTTTCGTTGTCCCTGCTCACCCTCCTCCTCGCGGGCACCTGGGCCTGCGACCACGTGAGCAGCCATTTTTCAAAGAATGACAGCTCGAAGCCAAGCAGCTCGCAGGAGAGCAGCGTCGCCACCGAGGCCGACCGCACGCGGGAGATGGAGGAGAAGGCCGCCGACATCAACCGCCAGGCCGAAGACCTCAAGACCATGGAGGGCAGCGATCAGGACAAGATCGACGCCTACAACAAGATGCAGCAGGACCAGCAGAACCTGAACGCCACCGCCGAGGGAGGCAATTGACGAGGCACTGAAACCTTCGTCATGCCGAGGGCATCCAAGGAGGGCAGAGGGGGACCTGCCCCTCGCCAGGGATTTCAATCCCTGGCGGGTGAAGACGAGGCAGGCTCAGCTCAGGAGGGAGCCATGAGAGAGTGGGAAACCCTGGGTGCGGTCGCTCCGCGGGAGCTGGCCGACGCCCGGCTGCAGCTCCACTGGGCGGCGCAGGCCGCCTCGGCCGTCGGCAAGCAGCTCCTGCCGTCACGGCCCGACTACAGCGAGCAGAGCTTCCAGTGGTCCGGGACGCACCGGGCCCTGGTGCAGGGTCTGGTCGAAGGCGAAAGGCCGTTCCGCTCCGCCCTGCGGCCTTCGAGCCCCGCCCTGCTGCTCCTGAGTGACGACGGAGAGATCCTGCGCGAGCTGCCGCTCGACGGCCGCACCCTGGACGAGGTATACGACTGGATGCGCGACGAGGTCGAGATGCTGCTCGGGCGCCCGCTCGAAAAGCCGCTGGAACGGCCCGGCGAGCTGCCGCCGCACCCGGTGGGAACGGGCGCGCCGTTCTCGACCGCGAATGCGACAGCCTTCGACGAGCTCGGCCGCTATTTCGGCAATCTGGACCGCCTGCTGAGGCAGACCGAGAACCGGAACCCCGGCGCCTCGCCCGTGCGCTGCTGGCCCCATCACTTCGATCTGGCCACGTTGATCCTGCTGGACCCGGGGACTGAGCCGGAAACATCGCAGACGTCAAGGTCGATCGGCGTGGGCCTGAGCCCCGGCGACGGGACCTATCCGGAGCCCTATCTCTACGTGCTCCCCTGGCCGAAGCCGGAGGGCCAGGACCTCCCGGCTCTCGGAGGCGGCGGACGCTGGCACACCGAGGGCTGGACGGGCGCCGTCCTCAAAGCAAGCAGCTTCACGGCGGCCGGCTCGAACGGCGCCCAGGCGAAGAGAGTGGAGGATTTCCTGGATTCCGCGGTGGCGACCTGCAAGGGAGTATTGGGATAGGTATTGGGATAGGTATTGGGATAGGAGGGACCTCCATGGATGACGCGCGCTGGCACGATCTGGGCTCCATCGAGGAGCTGGCGAAGCACTCCCTGCGGCAGGTCACGATCGGCCGTACGCGGATCGCCCTGACTTATAAAGACGGCCGGTTCGGGGCGATCTCCTTACATCGCCCACTCAAGAGGCTGAACGGCTGAGGACATGGAAAGGAACGTCGCCTACGTACAGTCC
>CAXTNS010000529.1:892-1417 GCA_964245465.1 uncultured Thermoanaerobaculia bacterium | reverse complement strand
CCACCAGGGCGCCAGGGAGTTGGCGGCACGGACCATGACCATGGCGCCAGCGAGGCGTAGAACCCCTGGGAGCGCCGGCATCCCTGCCGGCCGACTAATCCTCCCTTCCACCCTCAGCTTCCCGCTCAACCTCTCAATTCACCTTATGGCGCCACGAGATTGCCGTCTATGGTATGGTGAGTCTATGCGAATTATTAAAACCCGCTACGAAGAAGGACTGTTCAAGTCGTGAAGCGAGTTTATATTGAGACTTCCCTCATCAGCTATCTCACGGCGCGGCCGAGTCGGGACTTGGTCGTCGCCGCTCGCCAGCAGATCACGCTGGAGTGGTGGGAGCGGAGGCGGCGGGACTTCAAGCTTGTCACGTCGGAGCTCGTCCTCGACGAGGCGAGCCGTCCCGTCGCCGCGCCCGTCATCTGGTAGGACGTGTGGCTGCGGCCGGTCCTGGCATCGAGCTCGCGCACCAGGGCATCGGTGTAGGTGCCCTTGAGCTTCGACAGCTGGCGCCATTCCAAAAGGATGCGG
>CAXTNS010000529.1:0-882 GCA_964245465.1 uncultured Thermoanaerobaculia bacterium | reverse complement strand
ACGACTACGTCTTGCTCTTTTGGAGGACATCGTGCTCCTTCAGGTGACGCCCGAAGCCGAAGAACTTGCCCATGTTATTATCTCAGAGGGCGTTCTGCCGGATCGTGCGTTTGCGGATGCCCTGCACATCGCTGTAGCCACGGTGCATGAAGTTGACTATCTGGTTACTTGGAACTGTACTCACATTGCCAACGCTGAGATTCTGCCTCGAGTTGGTCGAACATGCGCGACCTTCGGTTTTAATTTATCATTCATCTGTACACCCGACGAGCTTCTAGGAGAGCCACTGCAATGACTGACCCAGTCATCGACGAGCTTCATCGCTTCCGGGAGGAGGCACTCGCGGAGGTAGGCTTTGATCACCATGCTTTTTGTGAGCGTCTGAGGGAGCGCGAGCGCCTGTCGCAGCGGGTTATTGAACCGCCGCCGCGAGTATCGTCGAACCAAGCGGCTGCAGACGGACGTGAACCTCAGCGCCGCTCGAGTCCGCACCGCTGAGCCGTAACCACGGTGTATAACACGATCGCTGTACCAGACGGCTGACGCTACATTTTGAGGGGCAACAGCGTTGAGGCTGTACTTAGACTGTTAGCCAGCCAGGAACTTCGAGACTCAAGAGCGTCTGCCCTCTTCAATCATCTCGCGCAGCGAAAGCCCCTCCAACCGGACTTGGCGCCGGAGCTCTTTGAGCTGCCGTACGACCTCCTGTGTGTCGGACTTTCGAGACTCTGGTATGGGAACGAGCATGGCGACCGGGACACCGAATCCGAAGAGTGCGGCTACCAGTGCAATCACGAGGAAGATGAACGACCACTTGAGCATCGGAACTCCTAGTCAGGGGAAGGTCCATAGTGCCGTGGCCGGCGGAACGCTGCGGTGACT
>CAXTNS010000528.1:0-5050 GCA_964245465.1 uncultured Thermoanaerobaculia bacterium | reverse complement strand
GGGCCGCCCCTACAACACGTCAATTCTGGATTGACAGAACATCGGTTGACCGCGCGTCTTACCGCGGAAACGCGCCCAGGATCTCGCCGTCCGGCCCCATCTCGGGGTAGCCCGTCTCTCGCTTCCGGCACTGCGTAGCGATCTCCGGCCAGGTCCACTCGAAGAGCGTCCGCGCGTAGGTTTCCGGATCGAGCCGGGGAGCGTCGTAGAAGCCGGCCGCCCGGCGCTGCCTCTGGGCTTCGAAGAGGATCAGGGCGGCGGCCACGGAGACGTTGAGGGAGGTGCCCATGCCTTCCATGGGGATGGTGACGACCGCGTCCGCACCCGCCAGGGCCTCTTCCGTCAGGCCGTTGTCCTCGTTGCCGATGAGGAGGGCGGTGGGGAGGGTGTAGTCCACCTCCCGGAAGGGGATGGCGTTCGGGGTGGGATGGGCCGCCAGGACGCGGAGGCCCCGGCCCTTCAAGTGGGCAAGGGCCTCGGCGAGGGTGCGGTGCTTGTGGACGGGGAGCCACTTGCGGTTGCCGCCAGAGGCGGGGCGGGAGATCTTGAGCCGGCCGCCGGGCCAGACGGCATGGACCTCAGAGACACCGACCGCGTCGCAGCTTCGCATCACGGCGGCGAGGTTACGGGGCACTTGGACATCCTCCATCAGCACCGTCAGGTCCGGCTGGCGGCGGTCGAGGACGGCCCGGAGGCGGTAGAAGCGCTTGGGTGTGCTCATTCGTTTTTACGGGGGCGACACAGGCTGATAACATACTTCGCGTGCGCCTGCCGGAGGTGCGCCCGAAACTAGAAATCCTGGGGAGGGAGAACCCTTATGGCGATCGTAGAACGTACTTCGAGCAGCACCATCGACCGTATCGTCGGATTCCTGGGCGACGAGGCGGACAGTCTCCTTTCCTTTACCTGCAAGGGGATCCCCAAGGAGCAGATCACGGTCCCCGGTCCTGACCACGTGGACAAGGTCTGGTCGCAGTCCGACCGCAAGCCGCAGGTGCTGGTGAACCTCCAGCGCCTCTACGGCACGGGCCGGCTGGCGAACACGGGGTACCTCTCGATCCTGCCCGTCGACCTGGGGGTCGAGCACTCCGCGGCCGCCTCCTTCGCTCCGAATCCCGCTTATTTCGATCCGGAGAACATCGTGCGCCTGGCCATCGAGGCGGGCTGCAACGGCGTGGCCTCGACCATGGGCGTCCTGGGCATCCTCGCCCGCAAGTACGCGCACCGGATCCCGTTCATCGCCAAGATCAACCACAACGAGCTGCTCACCTATCCCAACAAGTTCCAGCAGATCCTCTTCGGTCAGGTGGAGCAGGCCTGGGACATGGGCGCGGCGGCCATCGGCGCCACGGTCTACTTCGGCAGCGACGACGCGGACCGGGAGATCGTGGAGATCGCCGAGTGCTTCTACCGCGCCCACGAGCTAGGGATGGCGACGGTGCTCTGGGCCTACACGCGGAACAACGCGTTTAAGAAGGACGGGGTGGACTACCACACGGCCGCGGACCTCACGGGCCAGGCCAACCATCTCGCCGTGACCATGGCGGCGGACATCGTCAAGCAGAAGCAGGCCACGGTGAACGGCGGCTACACGGCCGTCAACTTCGGCAAGACCAGCCCCAAGGTCTACGGCGAGCTGGTAGCGGAACATCCGGTGGACTGGAACCGCTGGCAGGTGGCGAACTGCTACATGGGAAAAGTCAGCCTGATCAACTCCGGCGGCGAGTCCAAGGGCGAGGGCGACCTGGCCCAGGCCGTGCGCACGGCGGTCGTCACCAAGCGTGCGGGCGGCGCCGGTCTGATCTCCGGCCGCAAGGCCTTCCAGCGTCCCATGAAGGAGGGCGTCGAGATCTTCCGCGCCATCCAGGACGTGTTCCTGTGTGACGAGGTGACGGTGGCGTAGGCCTCACCAGTCTGGGGGAAGTGGGGCCACCTCCCTTCCCTCTAGCAGCTCCCGCACCTCCTCCACCCGCGCCTCCGCGTCCGCCTCTCCGATCTCGATCAGTCTTGCCAGGTAGTCCGGCTGGAACATCACCATGCTGAGGAAGGCGGAGGTGTTGGTCTCGCGGGTGCCCAGGCTGCGCACGAGATGGCGGAATCCGCCGGGGAGGCGGGGCTCGTATTTCGCGGCGAGCTCGCCCAGGCTCTGCGAAGGTCGGATGATGCGGGTGCCCACGTTGCGCAGGCCGCCGCGCTCCTCGGGAGGGAGCTTGGCGAGGAAGCTGTTCAGAGCCTGGAGGCGTCTCACGTCCTCGTCAAGCACGTCGAGGAAGACCGCGTCCACGAGGTGGCCGAGGATCTGGGCTGGCGGCGGGTACCCCCGGCTCTTGGGCCGCTCGGCTTCCGAGAAGCTGGGCTCGTAGTGGGGGGAGATGGAGAGGATGCGGTCCGCGCCCAGACGGAGGGCTGGGACCAGAGGCGTCGAGAGGCGGATGCCGCCGTCCCCGTACCAGGTGTCCCCCAACCGCACGGCCGGGAAGAACAGGGGCAGGGAGGAGGAGGCCATGACGTGGTCCACGCAGATCCGGGCGTGGACGCTCCGGTGCCGGGGCTGGTGCCACGAGGGAGTGTTGTGCCCCTGGACCCAGGTGACGGTCTGCCCGGTGGTGTAGTTCAGGGCCGTCAGGGCGCAGGCCTTGAGCCGTCCCCGCTCCAGGTTCCGCTCGATGCCGATGTACTCGCCGTCCACGGTGGTGGAGGCGTGCCGGATGGTTTCGTAGAGCGGCCGGGTGTCGACCACTCCGGCCACATCCGCGACGTCGGCCACGCTGCCGGAAGCGAGCCGAGCCGCCCAATGGGTGAAGTAGCGGGCGAGGCTGGAGGCGTCCACCCGGAAGATGTTCTCGACCTGGAGCCCCCTCCAGAGATCGCAGAGGTCGCTGGCGGCCTCCACGGGGGAGCCGGAGTGCGCGGCCATGAAGGTAGCGTTGATGGCGCCGGCGGAGACGCCCGTGATGATGGAGAAGCGCAGGTCGGGCAGGAGGCGGGCCAAGCCGCGCAGGACGCCAGCCTGGTAGGCGCCCCGCGCGCCGCCCCCGGAGAGGACGAGGGCGAGGTCGGCCGGGGCGGGCTCCCGTTCCCCCCTGGCCGGAGGGAAGATTCCCATGGCATCATCGCGGTCATCGCGGGGAGTTTCTCCAATCATGGAGACACTTTACGGGAGGCCGGGGGAAATGAAAACCGTCCTGAAGCTGCTGGGGGTCGTCGTAGTCCTGCTCGTGGCGGCCTTCCTGTTCATCTTGTCGGGGTTCTACGACGTGGCCGCCAGCAGCCCGGATTCGGACCTGATCACCTGGGTGCTCCAGACGACGCAGTCGCGCTCGGTCCACCGGGCCTATGAGAGGCTGGAGGGGAAGGTGACGGTCCCCAATTTGGAGGACCCGGAGAGGATCCGTACCGGGCTCATCCTCTATCACCAGAATTGCGCCATCTGCCACGGCGCTCCCGGGGTGAAGCTGTCGGCAATCGGGCAGGGATTGAGCCCCTTTCCCCCCGAGCTGGCCACGGAAGGGGGAGACGAGCCTCTCGAAGCGTTCTGGGTGACCAAGAACGGCATCAAGATGACGGGCATGCCCTCCTTCGGCGTCACTCATTCGGACGAGGAGATCTGGGCCGTCGTGGCCTTCCTCCAGCGGATGCCGAAGCTCTCGCCGGAGGAGTATCGGGCGATGGCCCGGCAGGCGGGAGTGGGGCTCGCGCCTCCTTGACCCATCGGATAGACTTCCGCCGCCATGGAGCTGGGCGATCTTCATCTCGCGGTGGTCAGTGACGGCAGGTTCCGCCTGGACGGCGGCGCCATGTTCGGCGTCGTGCCCCGGACCCTGTGGGAGAAGCCGGCTCCTCCGGACGCCCAAAACCGCATCCGCATGGGCACCAACTGCCTGCTGGTGGAGCGCGGGAGCGATCTCGTCCTCATCGACACCGGTATCGGCGACAAGCATGACGCCAAGTTCATGGACATCTACGCCATGGAACCGCAGGCCGCGCGGCTGCCTGAGTCCATTCGGAGGGCGGGGTACGAGTTGGGGGACGTGACCCACGTGGTCCTCTCCCACCTTCATTTCGATCACTGCGGCTGGAACACTCACGCTTCAGGCGGTCGGATCGTGCCCACGTTCCCCAAGGCGCGCTACTGGCTGCAGCGGGGGGAGGTGGAGCACGCCCGGAAGCCCAACGAGCGCGACCGGGCGAGCTACTTCCCGGCCAACTGGGAGCCGCTTTTCGAGGCCGGCGTCGTCGAGCTGTTCGGCGACGAAGGCGAGCCGGTGCCGGGCGTGAAGGCGGTCCGCGTGCCCGGGCACAACGGGAACATGTGCGTTGTTGTACTGGATGGAGGAGACGGGGCGAAGGGCGTCTTCTGGGCCGACCTGGTGCCCACGACTGCCCACGTGCCCTTTCCCTGGATCATGAGCTACGACCTGTATCCCATGACGACTCTGGAGAACAAGAAGCTCTGGCTGCCCCGGGCGGTGGCGGGAAACTGGCTCTGCGTCTTCGAGCACGATCCCGACGTCCCCTTCGGGCGCCTGGTGGAGGAGAAGCCCGGCCGTTACCGGGCGGTTCCGGTCGAAGTCCCCGAGACCCAGCCCGCGCGGACCTGAGTCCTCCATTCAATCGCAAAAAATCCATTCCAAATCGGAGACTCCGATGGCGCGAGAAGAGTTCGACCTGATCATCATCGGCAGCGGCCCGGGCGGCTACGTGGCGGGCATTCGGGCGGGGCAGCTCGGCATGAAGGTGGCCGTGGTGGAGAAGGACACGAAGTACGGCGGCACCTGCGGTCTGCGCGGCTGCATCCCCACCAAGGCGCTGCTTCACACGGCGTCGGTGCTGGACGAGATCCGGGCCTCGGCCGCCCTGGGCATCAACGTGGCCGAGCCGGCGCTGGACATCGACAAGGCGCAGGACCGCAAGCAGAAGGTGGTGGACAGCAACGCCAAGGGCGTCGAGTTCCTGTTCAAGAAGAACAAGGTCACCGGCCTCCGCGGGTTCGGCCGGGTCACCGGTCCCAACGAAGTCGAAGCCGAGGGGGCGGACGGCAAGCAGACCT
>CAXTNS010000527.1:1431-5067 GCA_964245465.1 uncultured Thermoanaerobaculia bacterium | reverse complement strand
CCGCCGGCCATCAACCTGGGTCCTCACGTGGCCGCGCTCGGCATGCGCTTCTACACGGGAACGATGTTCCCGGAGCCGTACCGGGGCCGGATCTTCATCGCCGAGCACGGCTCGTGGAACCGCTCGGAGCCGATCGGCTACCGGGTGACGATGGTGCGGCTGGAGGGCAACAAGGCGGTCTCCTATGAGACGTTCGCGGAGGGCTGGCTGGCGGGTGGCGACTCCTGGGGACGGCCGGTAGACGTGGAGGTGCTGCCGGACGGGTCCATGCTGGTCTCGGACGACGGGGCGGGCGCGGTCTACCGCATCACCTACGCGAAGAAATAGAGATGGGGATCGGGGACGCTCTGCTGGAGCGGGGTCGGCGCCTCTGGCTCTGGTTCTTCCCGCCCCGGGTGCCGCTGCCGGAGGGGGCGGGGTGCGTGCTGCGGTCTCTCTATCCCGGGCTCGACCTGGACGCTGTCTCGTTCCACCTCGGGCTGCCGCACTTCCTGAGCATGGCGGGCAACGTGGCGATCACCCTGCCCGCCTTGCTGGCGCCCCGCCGCACGCGGATCTACGTCGATCCGCGCCATTGGCGGCCCGAGAGCGTGGAGGGGCTGGGCACGCTGGCCCACGAGGCCTATCACGCCCTCCAGGTGCAGGAGGCCGGCTGGGGGTGGGGACCCTTCCGGCCGTTCCTGGTGCTTTATCTGGCCTGCGCGGCGGCGAACCGGTTCCGCTATCGCGGCCATCCCATGGAGGAGGATGCCTACGTCCTGGCCGGGAACCGCCGCAGCCGGTTCGAGACCACGTTCGCCGCCACGGAAGCGGCGGCCATCGAGCGGGACTCGGCCGGTCTCGCGGCCGATCTCGTGACGACGTCGAGCGGGCTGCGGTTCTGGCGCACGCTCGCGGCTGGGCCGGCGAGGTGCGGACGCTCGGGCTCGAGGCGAAAGGGCTGTGGCTCCTGGGAGCCCTGGGGGCTCCGCCCGTGGGGATCTGGCTGCTGTTCTGGAGTCTCGCGACCGGGCTCGTCTGGCTCGCCCGGCTGCTGGTCGAAAGCGTGGGGGCCGCGGTGGCGGGGCTGCTGTGGGGCACCGGCCGCCTGCTGAATCTTTTCTGAATCCTTTTTCCGAGGGGGCCGGAAGATTTCGCCCATAGCAATTGGTAGATTGAATGGGTGTAACGTCGCCGGGATCCGCGGCGCCTAACCTGACGGCCTGAGGAGATGTTCCCGCAGCAGGCTTGCGATCCGTTCAAAGGATGGAGCAGACCGACCGTGAGGGAGGAAGAGACGTTGAAACTGGTCATCGCGGATCAACACCAACTGTTTCGGGATTGTCTGGCCGCCGTCCTCGGGGAAGGCCGGCGGTTCGAGGTGGTGGGCAAGGTCGCGAGCGGCCGGGAGGCTCTCGACCGGCTGGCGGAGACACGGGTGGACATTCTGCTGGTGGCTCTCGATTCCCCAGCCGACGGCATCTGTGGTCTGATCCGGGAAGTCGAGGAGAAGTCCCCGTCCTCCAAGGTCGTGCTGCTCGGCCGCGACGAATCCGAGGAGAGGGTGCTGGACTGCCTGCAGGCGGGGGCCTGCGGCTATCTGCTGCGGGACCAGTCGCTGTCGGAGCTGCGGTCGGCCATCGAGGCCGTCTCCCGGGGAGACATGGTGTGCACGCCGCGGATCGCCCATTCCCTGTTCGCCCGCCTGGCCCGGCTCGGCCAGGAGCGTCGGCGGCGGGCGCGGCTCGACTATCTGACGCTCACGCCCCGGGAGCTCGAGATCCTCAGCCTCATCTCGGAAGGCCTGAGCAACCAGGAGATCGCGCGCCGGCTGTTCCTGTCGGTCCACACGGTCAAGAATCACGTCCACAAGACCCTCGAAACCCTGGGGGTGCACAGCCGCTGGGCCGCCGTGCGCCACGCCGTGGAGCGCGGCTGGATCCAGGACCGGAGGCGGCGGTGAAGAGCGAGATCCTCGGTCCCGGCGGGGCTGAACCGTTTTTGGGCTCCCCGGTTCATTGCCGGGTTCAGTCCGGCGGATTGATCTCGCTCACCATGCAGTCGTCCCGGGTCCGGGTGGCCGTCCTGAGCGAGGAGAGGATGTTCCGCGAAGCCCTGGCGACTTCCCTGGCGAGCTACGAGGGGCTGGACGTCCTGGACATTGCGGAGGTTTCGGAGATTGCGGACGTTGCGGAAAGAGCCGACGTCGTTCTGATCGACGCCGCTCCCGATCCCAAGACGGCGCTGGCCCACACCTGGAAGGCGCGGGAGCGGTGGCCGGAGGCCAAGCTGATCGCCCTGGGCCTGGACCGGGAGGACGACACGGTCGTCGACTTCGTGGAAGCCGGCGCCCAGGGCTACGTGCTCAAGGGCGTGTCCCCGGACGGTCTCGTGGAGGTGATCCGCGCCGTGCACCAGGGACGCACGCCCTGCTCGCCCGCCGTGGTCGCCTCGGTCCTCGCGCGGATCGCCGCCCTGGGCGGGATGCGGGCCGAGCCTTCGCTGCGCAACGTCGAGCCGCTCACCCTGCGCGAGGGGGAGGTCCTGGCGCTGCTCGCGGCCGGCCTGGGCAACAAGGAAGTGGGGCGGCGCCTGCGCATCACCGTCCAGACCGTCAAGAACCACGTTCACAGGATCCTGGAAAAGCTCCAGGTGCATCGCCGCCGGGAGGCCGTGAGGCTCGCTTACGACCTTGGGCTGCTGGCGGAACCGCGAGGGATCGCGGTGCGGGATCAACAGACCGCCGGCTGCAGGGCCGCCGGTCCTTTTGATGGAGGAGAGAAAGCGTGAACAACAACGCCGAGGAGATCCGGGGCCGTATCAAGCAGATCATCGCCAACGTGGCCGGCCTCAATCCGAGCCGCATCCATGACGAAGCCACTTTGCGGGATGAGCTGAAGCTCGACTCTCTTTCCCTCCTGGAGATCGGGGTCGATGTCGACCTCGCCTTCAAGCTAGAGCTGCCGGACGAGCGTTACAAGGAGATCGACAGCCTGCCGGACATGGTGTCGCTGGTTCAGCAGCGGCTGACCGAGATGGCGCCGAAGATGGTGCAGGCATGACGCGGAGCGCGATCGCGGTCACCGGCCTGGGGCTGGTCACCCCGATCGGCTCAGGACGCCAGGAGGTCTGGGAGGGGCTCCTCGCGGGCCGCAGCGGCGTCGCGCCCGTGGAGTCGTTCGACACCGGGGCCTTCAACACCCACCTGGGGGCGGAGGTGCGGGGCTTCGACCCCGCTCCCTGGACGCGCCGCCACGATCCCGCCTCGCTGGGGCGGGCCTCACTGCTCGCCATCGCCGCCGCCCGGCAGGCCCTGGAGGACGCGGGGCTCGATCCCGAGTCGCTGGCGCCCGAGCGGGCCGGGATCGTCATGGGCACCACCTCCGGCGAGCCCCGGGAGGTCGAGCGCTTCGACGACCGTTTCCTGGCCGGCGAGCTCGACCGGGTGGGGGCCGAGTTCATCTCCCTCTACCCGTGCCACATGATCGCCGCCCACGTGGCCCGGGAGTTGGGCTTCGCGGGGCCCAACCTGATGATCCCCACGGCCTGCGCCGCCGGCAACTACGCCATCGCCCACGCGGTGGACGTCCTGCGCGCCGGCCGGGCGGACCTCATGCTGGCCGGGGGCGCGGACGCGTTCTCCCGCATCACCTACAC
>CAXTNS010000527.1:260-1421 GCA_964245465.1 uncultured Thermoanaerobaculia bacterium | reverse complement strand
ACACGGGGTTCCACCGCCTGGGCGCCATCGCTCCCGAGCGCTGCCAGCCGTTCGACCGCAACCGCAAGGGGATGATCCCCGGCGAAGGGGCGGCCGTGCTGGTGCTGGAGCCGCTGGAGAAGGCGCTCGCGCGGGGGGCCCGCGTCTACGCCGAGCTGGCGGGATACGGCCTCTCCTGCGACGCCCACCACATGACGGCGGCCCATCCCGAGGGGGCGGGCGCGGCCCGGGCCATGGAACGGGCGCTGGCGGACAGCGGCGCCGCTCCGGAGGAGGTCAGCTACGTCAGCGCCCACGGCACGGGCACGCCGACCAATGACCGGCTGGAGGTCCTGGCCGTCAAGCGGGTGTTCGGCGAAGCGGCCCGCAAGACGCCCATGAGCTCGATCAAGTCCATGATCGGCCACACCATGGGCGCGGCCTCGGCCATCGAGGCGGCGCCCGTGACGACGAGGTAGAACGCCTCCACCGACCCGCCCACCATGAACCTGGAAGAACCGGAGGAGGAGCTGGACTTCGTGCCCAACGCGGCGAGGGACCACCGGGTCGTGATGGCCATGAACAACGCCTACGCCTTCGGCGGCAACAACGCTTCCGTGATCCTGCGGAAGCACGAGGCTTGACGTGATGATTGGCAACAAGCGGGTCAGGGTTGTGATCACGGGTGCCGGAGTCATCTCGTGCGTCGCGGACTCGCCCGCCGGGCTGCACGCGGCCCTGTGCGAGGGGCGGAGCGGCCTGAAGCCCGTCGAGCTGTTCTCGACCGAGGGGCTGGGCTGCCATCAGGCCGGCGAGATCCGTCCTTTCGAGCCACGGGACTACCTGGGGGAGCGCAACCTGCGGCCCATCGACCGCACCTCGCGCCTGCTGCTGGTGGCGGCAGGGCAGGCCCTGAAAGCGGCGGGATATCCTACGGACGACGCCGCGGCGATGTCTGAAAAGGAGCTGGGGCTGGTCCTCGGCACCACGTTCTGCAGCGTGCGGACCATCGCGGAGTTCGACCGCCGGGGGCTCCAGCTCGGGCCGTCGTACGCGAGCCCGTTCGATTTCGCCAACAGCGTCATCAACGCCGCGGCCGGGCAGGCGGCCATCTGGTTCGGCCTGAGCGGCTCCAACTCGACCGTCTCGGCCGGCGAAGCCTCGGGGCTCGCGGCGCTCGCC
>CAXTNS010000527.1:0-250 GCA_964245465.1 uncultured Thermoanaerobaculia bacterium | reverse complement strand
GTGGCCGCGCCGTACCGGGCGACACCTTCGCCGGCGGCGCTCGCCTATGCCGCGGACCAGATCCGCGGCGGCCGGGCGGACGCGCTGCTCGCGGGCGGTGCCGAGGAGCTGTGCTTTGAGTCCTTCGTGGGCCATTTCCGGGCCGGCCGGCTGTGCGGATCGGGAGGCGGTGGAGAAGAGGTTCCCATCCCATTCCATCCGCGGCGCAACGGCTTCGCCCTGGCCGAGGGGGCGGCCCTGCTGATGCTGG
>CAXTNS010000526.1:4497-5067 GCA_964245465.1 uncultured Thermoanaerobaculia bacterium | reverse complement strand
CGCCTGGATGGCCTATGTCGGCGCGCTCAACGAGAGCGGCGTCGTGCGCAGCGGCAACGGGCTCCAGCTGCCGCACGCGGCGACGACGCTGCGCCTGCGGGACGGCGCGCGGCAGGTCCAGGACGGGCCCTTCGCCGACACCAAGGAGCAGCTCGGCGGGTACTTCGTCGTCGACGTGCCGGACCTGGACGTCATCGTCACCCCGTGCAGCGGCGGCGGCCTCCTCTCCGGAGTCTCCATCGCCGCCCGGGGGCTCCGCCCGGAGGTCCGCGTCTGGGGTGTCGAGCCCGAGGCGGGGGACGACATGAAGCGCTCCTTCGAGGCGGGGAAGATCGTCGAGGTCCCCCTGCCCAACACCATCGCCGACGCCCTCCAGACCACCCGCCCCGCCGAGCGGACCCTCGCCATCGTCCGCGACCTGGCCAAGTACGTGTACGACAACGCGGAAGCCCTGGCCGGCATGGCGCACAAGGAAACCGGCCTGGGCGTCTACGAGGACAAGGTGCAGAAGGCGAAGGGCAAGGCCCGCGTCATCTGGAACAACCTGAAGGGCAAGAAGTCCCGCGGCAT
>CAXTNS010000526.1:3920-4487 GCA_964245465.1 uncultured Thermoanaerobaculia bacterium | reverse complement strand
CGGCTATGTCGGCCGCGACGTGGACAGCATCGTCCGCGACCTGGCCGAAGGGATTCTCACCGTGAGCGACCTTGAGATCCGCCGGGCCATGGCCCTCCTCGCCTCGCGCATGAAGATCGTGGTCGAGCCGGGCGGCGCCATCGCCTTCGCGGCTCTGCTCCACGGCAAGGTCCCGGATTCCGCGGGGAAGAGGATCGGCGTCGTCCTCTCGGGAGGCAACGTCGATCCCGACCGTTTCGGGACTCTGATTTCAGGCCTGGATGACTGACTAAGCCGATCGCCCCAGATACGCCTTCAGCTTCGGAGCCACGCTCCGCCGCACCAGCGCGTTCTGGGCCTGCCAGCGGGCCGCCGTGTCCAGGTCCACGAGGAAGCGGGGCTCGCGGCCTTCAAGGGTGGCGATGGGCTCGCCGTCCCGGTACAGCAGGCGGTTGCCGGACAGGGCCGCGAGGCGGTCCCCCGGCGTCGCGATCCCCACGAGGTTCAGGGGGTCGGCGGCGGAGACGGAGACCAGGACGCCCTTCCTGGGCTCCTTGCGCAGGGCGCGCAGGCGGCCCACGGCTTCGG
>CAXTNS010000526.1:0-3910 GCA_964245465.1 uncultured Thermoanaerobaculia bacterium | reverse complement strand
CCCGAGAAGCCGTCCACGAAGCGGCCGCCCCGGATCTCACCCCGGGCCTCCAGACGCCGGAGCACCAGGAGCAGGTCGCGCCAGGGGGGCAGCAAGGTCTCTCGCTCCAGGAGCTTGCGGAAGACCACGCCATAGCGGCGCAGCAGGGTCCACGCGGCAGTTTCCACGGCGTCCCGCGAGACGCCCTCCGCTCCGGGGCCGGTATGGTGCAGGAGAGACCAGCGGCCCGCGTTCTCCATGCCGAAGAGCGAGAGCGAGATCCCCCGCCGGCCCGAGCGGTCCACGGGCGGACGCTTGTGAGCGGGAGTGAGGAGCGCCCGCAGGCCCGTGAAGCTGTCCGACGTCACCAGGCCCCAGGCCACCAGCTCCGCCAGCGCCATTTCGAGCTGCGTATGGAGCAGACCGGCGCCGTAAGCGATGTCGCCGAAGAAGGAGGCGCCCCGGGTCCGCAGCAGCTCGTACACGGACCGGGCGTTTGACGAGAGGTCGAGCTCCTCAGGATTCAGGGCCGGCGCGATCTCCCGCCAGAAGGGAAGGTTCTGCCGGGAGAGGAGCGCGATGGGCGTGGCCCGCACAGGCGACCGCCGCGAGCCGCTTGGTCCCGGAGCCGAGGCGCGGCCCCAGACGAAGCGGCCCGAGAGGCACAGGGCGTCCAGCCACGCGGGATCGTATTCCTTCATCCGCGCCGGCAGGATCTCTCCCTCCCAGGCGGCCGCCGCCGCCTCGTACCCTTCGAGCTGCTCCACCAAGGCGTGCAGGCTCTCCGGACCCTCGGCATGGTCGTCGGGATTCACCCGCTGCCAGGCGAGGAGGAAGCGCAGGTAGTCGGCCTGGGAGACCGGCTCGATCTCGCGCCGCAGGCGGTCCATCGTGTAGCGGTGAACCCGCGCCAGGAGCCGCCGCTCGCACCACTCCTCAACGCCTGCTCCCGGAGTGAACCGGCCACGGAAGGCGAAGCCCTCGGATTCGAGGGACGCCAGCGCCGCCTCCACCGTGCTCCGCCGCACACCCAGGCTCGCGGCGAGCGACTCGGACGTCACCGGCCCCAGCCCTTCGAGCCGGCCGCGCAGGATCTCGACCGCCGCTTCCGGAGCCGCCCACTCGCGGGCGAACCGGGGCGGGACCGTGATCGCGGGCTCCAGCCGTGCTTCAGGATGCAGGGCGAGAATCTGCGGCAGCCGCTCCGCCGCCACCCAGAGAAGGAGATCGTCTCTCTGCAAGACCGTGGCGCGGCGAGCGGAGGCCAGAGCGTCGAACAGCCGTCCCCAGCCCGAGCGGTCCCCTTCCTCGGCCGTCACGAAGCCGAGCGTCAACAGAGCGTCATGCAGCTCGTCCGGAGTCTCCGCCTCGGGCCACGCCTCCTCGCGCACCCGGACGATGGCGTCCGCGTCCAGCGCGCCCAGGTCCGAAGCCGTCTCTGGATCAAGCCAGCGGCGCAGGGAGACCGCCTGCGTGCGGCGCTCTTCCAGCGGCGCGTCGTCCAGGAAGGCGTAGGGCTGAGCCTTCAGGATCTCGTGGGCCAGCGGCGAGGGCTCGACCACGTCCCGAGCCACGAGTTCCACCTCGCCGGCCTCGATCCGCCGGAGCAGAGCCTCCAGGCCCTCGACGTCCATGGCCTCTTCCAGGCAGTCCCGGAGGGTCTGGTCGACGAGAGGATGCTCGGGGACCTCGCGCTCGCCCACGATGTTCTCCAGGCAGGCGAGCTGGTCCGGGAAGACCACGGCCACCAGGTCCTCGGCCTGCTGGCGCAGCAGCGGCGCCGGCACCCTCCGGCCTCCCCGCTGGCGGGGAATGGCGAGCGCCCGGCTCGCGTTCCAGCGCCAGCGCCCGCCGAAGAGCGGCGCGTCGAGCACGGCCTGCGTGAGCACGCCCCGCCCCGTGTTCGAGTGCAGGAAGCGGCACGCGTCCGCCAGCGGGAAGCTGTGCGTGGGACCGAGCGAGAGCACGATGGCGTCTTCCGTGGCCGCGGCCTGGAGCTCGAAGTTGAACGTCTGGCAGAAGCGCTTGCGCAGGGCGAGACCCCAGGCCCGGTTGAGCCGGCTGCCGAAGGGCGCGTGCATCACGAGGTGCATGTCCCCCGCCTCGTCGAAGAAGCGCTCGGCCACCAGCGTGTCCCGGCTGGGCATGGCCCCCAGGGCCAGATCGGCGGCGGCGAGGTAGTCCACGAGCTGCGAGGCGGCGGCCGGATCGAGCCCGAGGTCCCGCTCCAGCCACTCTACGGCGGCGGCCCTGGAGCCCTCTCTGACCCGCCGGGCCACCTCCTCGCGCAGGCGGGAGACGGACATCGACAGCTCCTCCGTCCGCGCCGGCGCCTCCCCGAGCCAGAAGGGGAGGTTCGGCGGATGCCCCTTGGCGTCTTCCACCAGCACCCGCCCCTGCTCGACCTTGAGGATGCGCCACGAGGCGTTGCCGAGTTGGAAGATGTCCCCCGCCAGGCTCTCCACGGCGAAGTCCTCGTTCACCGTGCCGATCTGCACCCCGGCCGGCTCCAGCACCACCTGGTAGTCCGCGAGGTCCGGGATGGCCCCGCCCGACGTCACGGCCGTCAGGCGCGCGCCCTTGCGAGGCCGCAGCACGCCGTTCACCGCGTCGTGGTGGAGATGCGCTCCCCGGCGGCCCCTCCGAGTCGTGAAGCCCGTCGAGAGCATCTCGACCACGTCGTCGAAATCCTTCCGTTCCAGGCTCTGGAACGGCCAGGCCCGCCGGGAGAGGGCGAACAGGTCGTCCTCCCGCACCCCGTCCTCGGGCTCCGCCGCCACGGCCGCCACGATGTGCTGCGCCAGGATGTCCAAGGGCCGCTCGGGGATGATCAGCCGGTCGAGCTCCCCCCGGCGGACGGCGTCCACCAGGGCCGTGCACTCCACGAGCTCGTCGCGCGTCAGCGGGAACAGCCGCCCCTTGGGCAGGCCTCCGAGATGATGCCCGGACCGCCCCACCCGCTGGAGCAGCGTGGCGATCGACCGCGTCGAGCCGAGCTGGCAGACGAGGTCCACCGACCCGATGTCGATTCCCAGCTCCAGCGAAGCCGTCGCCACCAGGGCCGACAGCTCCCCGGCCTTCAGGCGCCGCTCCGACTCCAGCCGGTTCTCCTTCGACATGCTCCCGTGGTGGGACGCGACCCGGTCCGCCCCCAGCCGTTCCGAGAGGTGGCGGGTGACCCGCTCGGCCATGCGCCGGGTGTTGGCGAACACCAGCGTCGTCCGGTGCGCGCGGATCAGCTCCGCCAGCCGGTCGTAGATCTCTTCCCAGACCTCGTTGGGCATCACCGCCTCGAGCGGCGAAGACGAGGGCACCTCGATCGCCAGATCCAGCCGCCGGCCATGCCCGGCGTCCACGATGGCGCACCAGGGAGTGCCGTCCGGGCCGACGTTGCCCGTCCCCACCAGGAAACGGGCCACCTCCTCGATGGGCCGTTGCGTGGCCGACAGACCCACACGGACGAGCCTCCGCCCGTCCCTCGCGGCCAGCGCCTCCAGCCGTTCCAGCGACAGCGACAGGTGCGAGCCCCGCTTGTCGTCCGCCACCGCGTGGATCTCGTCCACGATCACCGTCCGGACCGTCCGCAGCATCCGGCGGCCGCCGTCGCTGGTGAGCAGGATGAAGAGCGACTCCGGCGTCGTGACCAGGATGTGGGGAGGCCGCTTCACCATGGCCGTCCGGGCCGAGGCCGGCGTATCCCCCGTGCGCACCTGGGTGCGGATCTCTACGTCCGGCAGCCCCATCGCCGCCAGCTCCCGGCGGATCCCCGCGAGGGGCTCCTCCAGGTTCTTCTCCACGTCGTTCGAAAGAGCCTTGAGCGGCGAGACGTACACCACCTCCGTCTCGTCCGGCAACCCGCCCCCGCCGTTCTCGTCCAGGAGCGCCTGCCGCACCAGGTCGTCGATCGCGGAGAGGAACGCCGCGAGCGTCT
>CAXTNS010000525.1:0-5078 GCA_964245465.1 uncultured Thermoanaerobaculia bacterium | reverse complement strand
GCCGACACCGATCTTGATCAGCCTCATACCAGTTCCCCCTGGACAGTGAATCCTGCCCGATTGAGGAAGTAGTGGCAATGGCAGCATCCGTCCCGAATGTCCAACTTGACTCCTGTGCCTCGTTTACGCTAACCTATCGAAAGTTAACGAAGCTTCATAGGAGGCATCTATGAGAGGGATCTACGCCGATCATGCCCTTACGGCTGCTATGGCCGATGCGGAACATATCCGGGCTTTCACAAATACTATTCCCGAAGCCGTGCGCCAGATGCAGAGGGAAGTCGAGTTACGGCAAGAAATGTACCGTCAGGTCCACGAGATATACGAATCGGTAGCTTTCCGCCAACTCATGTTGGAGTTAGAGCAGCGTAGAGAGTTGCTGAGAGAGATGTCTCTCAACGCCGCCGCGGGGGTTCAGGCGATGATGGAGAGCATGGATTCTGTGAGCAATATGCTCTACAGAAACCGGGCTCTTATTGATCCCTTGGTGCTTGCAAGTTTCTCTGGAGGTGGATCCTCGCCTCCAGTCTCAGGCTCGCTCCGCAAAGCGAATCAGAAGCTCGCGAAGAGCTATCAGAAGGTCTCTGAATCGGGCAGTACCGAGGAGGAAATGGTCGTTCCGACTCCTATAAAAGCACTCTCAACGACCGAAGCTTTCACCAGTGCAGAGATTGTCGAGGAGTTGGATCTCCGATCGGGGCTTGAGCCGGACGAGGAAGAGATAGAGGAGCGCAAGGAGCGACGCAAGATCCTTCGGGATCTTAAAGAAGAAGCCCGCGTACAACTCGTACCCAGCCTTGCGGAAGTCGATCCCGTGTTTGCCAAGATCTGGCAAGGGGCTATATTGGCCCTCGCGAGCGACAATCCAGAGCGAGTTCGGCACTTCTCGGCTTCTTGTCGGGCCTTGCTGGAATATTTGCTTGAACGCTTCGCTCCGAAACAAAAACTCAAGAGGTGGAGCCCAACGGAGGTCAAATTCGTTAACGGTAAGCCCGAACGAAGAACCCAATTAAGTTACATCTGTCGGGCTTTTCCTGAAACGTCCGGACTCGTGGAATTTACAGAAAATGACATTGATGAGGTACTTGCGACCTTTAATGTCTACAATCGTGGGATCCATGGACTAGATCCGAGCTTTACGGCCGATGAAGTTGATGCGCTCGAAACCCGGACAGCACAAAATCTCATCTTCTTGTTGAGCTTTAGAAGCAAGGTAAACTAAGAGTTGGATCGAGGCTCCCTTCAACTCGGAGGGAGCTTCGAGCTATTTAGTCACACCAAACTTCATCTCCGAGCAGGCAATTTGCGCTTGGCCGAATCGCGCCGTCAGGACCACCGTCGGTGCTCCTAACGGACCGCAGGGGAGGTTCTTGGAAAGAGACAGGCCCGCCCCTGATTCAGTTTTCAAAGAGCACAATCCGCGGGGCGCACCCCGCGGTCCTTCGTGTTACCCTACTTCTCGGAACCCTATTGATTGGACGGCTGGGAACCAGCCGGAGGAGCCGCCGGAGTCGTGGGCTCCGGCGGTTTCTCCGCCGGCTTGCGCGGCCGCTTGCGGATGGGCTTCACCTTGAACTGCACCAGCCGCTCGTTGAGCGGGCCGATCTCTCCCTTCACCACCGCCCGCAGCCGGATGGCCAGCTCCCGCCCTTGCGCCAGCAGCTTGTTCAGCTCCTGAGTCGCCTCTTGGCGGGCCGCCGTGTGCGACTGCTGCAAGGCCTTCATCGCCTTCGTCTGCCCCAGCACCTGCTCCAGAGCCGTGGTGTGGCGGCCGATATCCGGCAACTTGTCCGCATTGTTCCGGGCCGAGGTCAACAGACCTTCCCAGTCTTCGACGATATCCGGGTACGACGTTGCAATAGGCATGATTCTTTTCCTTTCTTTCTCTCGTTTTTGTTCTGCCCGGCCACAGCCGAGCTGCTTTGACAGATCACGGACCAGGGACTGCCCAACCTCTATGTTCGTGCCGTTCTCATTTCGATCCTCCTTGGATTTCTCCTGATCTCCGGACGCCATCATCGGCGGCGGAGCAAACCTGCTGGAATCGATAGGTTACGGATGGTTCCGCTTGTGTCAAGCGATTGCGAGCCAGGCTCGCAAAGTCGTGGTTTTTTGCGAGGGAGCCTCGCAATTCGTCGGATTTGGGCTCGGACGTGACCGTGGTTGGGACGACTTGTACCGCGGTTGGGGTGGCCCCGGCCACGGTCGCGGCGACTTATACCGCAGTCGGGGTGGCCTCTGGCGCGGTCGCGATGACTTGGACCGTGGCCGGAGTGACCCCGACCGTGGTCGCGAGAACCTGTACCGTGGTCGGGTAGTGGGGTAATCCTGTGTTGCCGTCACGCCGCCACCCCTTGCGCGGCGGTCAGGAGATCCGCCAGAGACCACGGTTTCCGGGCGATCCCCGCCGCCATCGCGGGTGTCATCCGGATGGACTTATGCATCCTCACGAAATTGTAGTAGGCGAAGTACAGGGCCAGCGCGGCGCGCAGGTTCTCCCGCTTCCGGCTGAAGCCGTTGGACAGGCGGGTAAACCGCCGGAGGTGGCCCCGGAGCGTCCAGTTGGTGCGCTCGACATGGCTGGTGCAGATCCGCTCTTCCGCCGGGGCGCCCGAGATGACGGTCTTCTCCTGTCCTATCAGGCGCGGCGGTCCATACCGCCGCGCCTCTTCCCCGCTCTCGTTACCGAAGTCCTTCACCACCTGCGCGTAGTCCACCCGTCCGCCAAAGGCGTACTCGACGGCGTTGGGGTAGGCGTTAAAACCGTCTGTGCTGAGTTGAAAGCTCCCCGCCGTGGCCGTCGCCAGCTTCTCTATGAAGTCGTGGGCGTCCCAGGTGTTCCGCCGCCCCAGGTGCCACGCCAGCACCAGCTTGGAGTGCCGCTCGATGCCGATGTAGCAGTAGGCGTCTCCCGCGTCCGGGTCCGTGATCTTCTTCCGCTCCCGCGTCCCCTGCTTGCACCGGACGTAGGTCCACAGCTCATCCGCCTGTACGTCCTGGACGGGGACCGCCTTCACGGTTTCCGCCAGCATCCGCTCGCATCCCGCGCCGACCTGGACCAGGAGCCGGAGGATGGTCTTCTTCTCGGTGCCGGTGATACGTTCGACGGCCCGCACGGCGTTGCCTTCACAGAGAAGGTGGAGACACAGCAGCGCCCGGTCCAGGGGCAGGATCATGCTCCCCAGGGGCCGCTCCGGGCGCTCGGAGAACGTCTTGCGGCAGGTGCGGCACCGATACCGCTGGTGGCCGTCGCGGGTCTTCCCGAATTTCTTGGCGGGCGTCTGGCAGGCTTCGCACTGCATGGCGGTGACCTCCTCGGGTCGCTGCCAGCCGTGCCATAATGGGGATGCGGGTCCGTTCGGCTTCGGCGGGCGGATTCAGGCCCCGGCGGTCGTTACCAGCGACTTCCGGGGCGTTTAATTTTGCGCTTCCTACATGCCGAGATCATACCATAAATATGATAAGAATCAATGGTTTAGGCCGAATATCACCACGTTATGAGGCGGCGCGGAAGGCCCGGGAGCAAGAGCCCGAGCTGCCAGCAGTAGGGCGGACGGGGAGCGTTGACGTGCGCCATGTGCACCTCCGGTATTGACCCGGGGGGCGCCACGGCTTTAGGATGGCGCTTGTCTAGGACGCCTGTCCTTGGTCCGTGACGCCCCTGGGATCGGTTGAGAGGCCCGCTTCGGCGGGCTTTTCGCTTTTCTGGCCTACCTCCTTAATCTATGCAATGAAGAAACCCCTTTAGAATCTGTAGCTTGCGTCATGCCTTGAGATCATGGAAGAGTACAGCCGAGATGTCAACAGGCCGCGCTTAATACTACAAGAGCGCTCTTGTAGTGCCAGGACTGTTGTGTATACAAATGTTTGTGGCTCCAAACATAGTTTGGATTGAAGGAACCTCTTTCAGGCGGGGAGGGTCAGAGCGGCTGGCGGGGGCTGTCAAGGAGTTGCTGACCGCTTGATAGGATTGCAGTATCAGAGGGAGGCAAGGGATGGACCCTATTACGGTAGGCGGCGTAGCGACGGTCATAGGGAGCATGGCCGCTACAACAAAAACGGTTATTGAAATCGTCAAGACTGCGCGGACCAAAGCCAAAAATCCGGAGGTAGAGAAAAGCTTATCGGATGCCCTTGAGCAGATTTTTTCTCTTCAATCGAGCATGATCGATCTTCAGGCAAAGATTCTCAGCTTGCAGGAGGAAAACTCTCAGTTGCGCGAGAAGATTCGCCAAGAAGAGGCACGGGCGAAGGACCGGGGACAATACCAGCGCAAGAAGATCGGTGGCGCGGTGGTGCTGATTCGCGAGGAAGAGCCGGATACCTATTACTGCCCTGCGTGCTTTGAATCGAGAGGCCAAAGGATTCTCCTACAGGAAACTCCTCGAACGTTCCGCCGAATGGTTGGTTCCCACGAATGTCCCCAGTGCAAAGCTGACTACCCAATCCAGCAGTGAGTAGAAGCGTAACATTCGAGTAGATCGGTAACAAGGGCCGGTACCCGATAGGGACCGGCCCCGGTCAGTCCTACACGTCTTCCCGCTGGAACCGCTGGAGAAGCGGCGCGGGATCTTCGGCGGGTTCCTTCCCGCCCCAGCGCACCCAGGTGCGGGCCAACTCGGCTCCCAACGCCTTGCAGTGGGCGGCGCTGCGGAACGTGCCCACGATCCGCCGCGTTGGCAGATAGACGAGCGTGTACCTATGGCACCCCATGTAGAGGGGACCGGCGGCGCTGCCCCGGAAGAAGGCAAAGGGACGGGCAATCCAGCCGCGCAGCTCGGGTTCCGTGCCGTCCTCCAGGCACACACGGAAACAGCCCCAACCCCATGCCAGGGGGAGTGGCTTTCCGGCCCGCTGAAGTGCGTCCAGGTACCTATCCGCCGCTTCCGCGAGCCACGTGCCTACGGACCTGTGTCCCTCAGCATCCGCCGCCCGCTTCCAGCGGACAGACTGCCGCTCTGTGGCCCGGACGGTGAACGCGGCCGTCTTCACCGGTACTCCTCCTGGATTTCGTCCAGGTGCTCATGCAGGGCTTCCAGCGCCTTCCGGAGATCTCCCTTCGGGTCCCGGATGGCTCC
>CAXTNS010000524.1:3080-5081 GCA_964245465.1 uncultured Thermoanaerobaculia bacterium | reverse complement strand
CCCAAGGAGCCGCTTGCCCGCGCCCTCTACCTGGACCTCAAGACCTGGCTGGCGGATGACGGCCTGGTCAAGGTGGACCGCATGAGCATGGCCCACGCCCTGGAGGTGCGTTGCCCGATGCTCGACCACCGGATCGTGGAGATGGCCGCCCGGCTGCCGGCGCGGCTCAAGCTGGACGGTGGCCGGACCAAGGTGCTGCTGCGGCGGGTCGCGGAAAGGCGGTTGCCGGCCGAGATCCTGTCGCGCCCCAAGAGGGGCTTCGCGCCGCCCGTCTCGCGCTGGCTGAGGGAAGACCTGCGGGACCTCTCCCGCGACCTCCTCCTCGCTCCGGACGCTTTCGGCCGCGACCTCTTCGAGCGCCGCGAGGTGGAGCGCCTGCTGGACGACCACGGCGCCCGCCGGCTGGAAGCGGGCTGGGCGCTGTGGACGCTGCTGATGCTGGAGGTCTGGGGGCGCGAGGTGGCGAGGAAAGCCCCTTCGGCGATCGACCAGGAGGTGCCCCGTGCGGTCGCCGTCTAAGACCAGGGTGCTGCTCTTCAGCACCGTGTTTCCCAACACGGCGCAGCCTCACCACGGTGTCTTCGTGCGGGAGCGCATGCGAGGTCTCCCCGCCAGTGAATTTGACGTGCGCGTCGTGGCGCCCACGCCCTGGTTTCCTCTGGTCTCAGGCCTGCGCCCCGGTTTCCGGCCGCAGGTGCCTGCCGAGGAGATCCAGGAAGGCGTCCCCGTCCTCCATCCCCGGTTCCTTTCCATCCCGGGGATCCTGAAGTGCCTGGACGGCCTCTTCCTCTTCCTCTGGACGTTGCCGGTCCTGATCCGCCTCCGCCGGGAGCTCCGCTTCGACGTGATCGACGCCCACTTCGTCTACCCGGAGGGTCTGGCGGCCGTGCTCGCGGGGCTGGTCTTCCGCGTGCCGGTGACGGTCACCCTGCGCGGCATGCTGCCTCTCCTCGTCCCCTTCCGCCTGCGCCGGCCACAGCTCCGTTTCACTCTGCGCCGGGCGGCGCGGGTGATCGCCGTCTCCGAGTCGCTCAAGCGGGACGCCGTCGCCCTGGGGATCCCCGCGGAGCGGGTGCGGGTGATCGAGAACGGCATCGACCCCGGCCTTTTCCACCCCGTCGACCGCACCGAGGCCCGGCGCTCCCTCGGCCTCCCCAAGTACGGGCCGCTCCTGGTGTCGGTGGGGACGCTGGTGCCGCGCAAGGGGTTCCACCTGGTGATGGAGGCCATGGCCAAGCTTGGCAAGAGCTGGCCCACGCTGCGCTTCGCCATCGTGGGCGGCGACGGCGCCGAGGGGGCGATGGAAGCCGAGCTGCGCCAGCTCGTCCAGAAATTGGGGATCGAGGACCGCGTGGTCTTCGCCGGTCCCAGGAAGCGCGGCGAGCTGGCCTCCTGGTACGCCGCGGCCGACCTGTTCGTGCTCGCCACCGCCCATGAGGGATGCCCCAACGTGGTGCTGGAGGCCCTGGCCTGCGGCACACCGGTGGTGGGGACCCCGGTGGGGAGCATCCCCGAGCTGCTCTCCCCGGAAGTCGGGATCGTGGTCGAGAGGGACGTCCAGTCGATCGCCGCCGGGATCGATAAGGCCCTGAAGCGCGGCTGGGACCGCGACGCCATACGGGCCCGCATCGAGTCGCGCACGTGGCGGGCCGTGGGCGCCGAGGTGGCCGAAGAGCTGCGGGCGGCGTTGGACGGTGTGCACAGCGCACCCTACCCCGAGGACCCTGAGGTGAGTGGCGAGGGGGCGCGATGAAGATCCTTTACCACCACCGTACCCGCGCCGGCGACGCCCAGGGCATCCACATCGCCGAGATCCAGCGGGCGTTCCGCCTGCGCGGCCACGACGTGCGCGAGGTGGCGCTGGTCGAAGCCGGGGCCGAGGCGAGGGCGGACGAGTCCGGCGGCGAGGCCCGCGGTCTCGCCGGTATCGCCTCCCGCGTTGCCGGGCGCCTGCCGCTGCCCGCCCGCGAGGCCATGGAGCTGGCCTACAACGCCGTGGCC
>CAXTNS010000524.1:0-3070 GCA_964245465.1 uncultured Thermoanaerobaculia bacterium | reverse complement strand
CGAGCCGCTGAGCTGCTCGGCGCGCCGCGCTTCCGCCACCGCGAGCGGCAAGCGCACGCGCCGGCTCTTCGGCTCGGGCAAGGGCAACTTCCGCACCAAGGGCAAGTACGGCTCGGCCACCCAGAAGGCCGTGGCGGACTTCCAGAACTCGGCCCACCTGCACCCGGGCAAGGGCCTGGGCTCGGTGGGGGAGAAGACGCTCGCCGCCCTGGAGAAGGCCCAGCACGGCGGCCTCTTCTTCCGCGGTTTGACGCGGCGGATCGAGCGGCGGCTCTGCTCGGGCGCGGACGTGACGATCGCCGTCACCGGTGTCCTCGCCCGCATGCTGGAGGCGGACGGCGTGCCCGCGGGCAAGGTCGTGGTCATGCCGAACGGTGTGCGGCGGGAGCTCGGGACGCAAGGCGACGGCGCCGCGTTCCGGCGCGGGCTGGGCCTCCCCCCGGACGCGCCGGTCGCCGGCTTCGTGGGCTGGTTCCGGGCCTGGCACGGCCTGGAACGGCTGGTCGAGGCGGCGGCCACGCCCGCTTGGCGCGAGGCGCGGATTCACCTCGTGCCCGGCCATGCCGGCCCTCAAGCAGATGCGCGAGGCCTCGCCGGACCTGATGGAACGGGTCGTCCTCTGCGGCTCCGTGCCGAGAGGCGAGATCGAGTCGGCGCTCGCCAGCTTCGACGTGGCCGTGCAGCCGGCCGTCACACCCTATGCCTGTCCGATGAAGATCCTGGAGTACATGGCCGCCGGCCGGCCCATCGTCGCTCCGGGCTCAGCCAACGTGAAAGAGCTGTTGACCCACGGGGAGACCGCGCTGCTGTGTTCCGAAGGCCCCGAGGGGTATGAGAACCCGTCCGCCGAAGACCTGAGCGCCGCCGTCCTGACCCTGGTGCGCGATCCGCAACTGCGGACGCGCCTGGGCGAGGCCGCGCGCGCCAGCCTCTTCGAGCGGGGCTATCTGTGGGAAGACAACGCGAGACGGGTCGAAGAGCTGGTTGCTGAAGCGCGGAAAGAGCGGACTGCCGCCGCGCCGGCCGCAAGCCGGGAGGTTCCAACGTGTTGAACGCTTTTTCCGTCGACGTCGAGGATTACTTCCAGGTGGGGCTCTTCGAAGGCGCCATTCCCAGAACCGAGTGGGGACGCTTCGAGCCCCGGGTTGAGCGCAACACGCGGCGTCTCCTGGAATTGTGTGAGGAATACGGGGTCAAGGGCACCTGGTTCGTGCTCGGCTGGGTGGCCGAGCGCTGGCCGGACCTGGTGCGCGACATCCGGGACGCCGGCCACGAGCTGGGCACCCACGGCCAGGACCACCGCCGGGTCACCACCCTGACCCCCGAGGAGTTCCGCCAGGACGTCCGCCGCTCCAAGCGCACCATCGAGGACGTGGCCGGGGTCGAGGTGATCGGCTACCGGGCGCCCAACTACTCGATCGTCAAGGAGACGATGTGGGCGGTCGACGTCCTGGCCGAGGAGGGCTTCCGCTACGACTCCTCGATCTTCCCCATCCATCACGACCGTTACGGCATCCCCGACTTCCCGCGCTTCCCGCGGCCCGTCAGGGGGCGCAACGGCACGGCCCTCCACGAGTTCCCCATCTCCACGGTCCGCTTGGGGGGGATGAACTTTCCCTTCGTGGGCGGCGGCTACCTGCGGCATTTCCCGATGTCTTTCATCCGCTGGGGCATGCGCCAGTTGAACCTGCACGAGCGGCGGCCGGCCATCGTCTACGTCCACCCGTGGGAAGTCGATCCCGGACAGCCGGTGGTCGGTCCTCTGGGCACTCTCAAGCGCCTCCGCCACTACCGCAATCTCGACCGTACCGAGGGACGGCTGGCCCGGCTTTTCTCCGAGTACGCCTTCGCGTCCTGCCGGGAGGTCCTGGGATTATGATTGCCGAGGCCCTGCCCATCCTGTCCAGATTCGAGCCCGAGCCCGTCCCAGCGGTCCCCGCCGTCGAGACCCTGAACGCCCACCGCGAGGCCGAATGGGATCGCTATGTGCGGAGCACGGAAGGCGCCACCTTCTTCCACCAGATCGGCTGGCGCTGGCTCGTGGAGCGGACCTTCGGCCACCGCGCCCACTACCTGACGGCCCTGCGCGACGGCAACGTCGTGGGCGTGCTCCCCCTGTTCGAGCTCAAGAGCCTCCTCTTCGGCCACTCCCTGGTGTCGATCCCCTTCGCCATCGGCGGCGGCCTCGTGGCCGACGACCACGCGGCGGCACACGCCCTGCTCGCGGAAGCCAAGCGGCTGGCCGAAGACCTGCGGGTCGACTACCTGGAGCTGCGCTCGGAGCACCCGCTGCCGGACCCGGAGCTGCTGACCAAGGACCTCTACGTCACCTTCCGGGCCGACCTGACCGAGGGCGAGGAAGCCCTCCTGAAGCGTATGGAGCGCAAGCGGCGGCAGATGATGAGCTACGTCGCCAAGGCTCCGTTCGAATACCGGGTGGCGGGCATCGAGGAGCTTCCCCTCTTCTACCGGCTGTTCTGCGAGAGCATGCGCCACCACGGCACGCCGGTGTACCCGAAGCGGTTCCTCTACGAGATCCTCGACCGTTTCCCGGCGGACACCAACCTGTTCTTCGTCCACCACGAGGGCAAGCCGGTCGCCGGGGTGCTCAACCTGCTGTTCCACGACGTGCTGATGCCCTTCTACGCGGGGGCGGACCGGCACGAGCGGCCGCGGGGCGTGGACGATTATCTCTATCTGGCCATCATGCGCTGGGGCCGGGAGAACGGCTTCCGCGTCTTCGACTTCGGCCGCAGCAAGCGCGGCACCGGCGCCTACAAGTTCAAGCAGCGGTGGGGGATGGAGGAGGTGTCTCTCGGCTACCAGTACCACCTGGTCAAGGCCCGCGAGCTGCCCAACGTCAGCCCCGCGAACCCCAAATACCAGGCCGCCATCCGGGTCTGGCAGAAGCTGCCCCTGCCCGTAACCCGGATGCTGGGACCCATGATCGTCAAGAGGGTGCCTTGAGGGATTCCAGCCTGGATCTTTCGATCGTCATCCCCCTCTACAACGAGGAGGAGAGCGTGGACGCCCTCTACGAGGAAGTCCGCGCCGCGGCCGAGGATCTGGC
>CAXTNS010000523.1:0-5082 GCA_964245465.1 uncultured Thermoanaerobaculia bacterium | reverse complement strand
CCCCGTGCTCCCCATCTCTTACGGCGACGCCCTGCCCCTGCTGCGGGCCCTGGGCGGCCCCATAGCGCCGCAGGGGTGGCGGGGCTCGCTCCCCATTCCCTACCGGCTCGGCCCAGGCCCCACCAAGGTCCACCTCAAGCTGGAGTTCGACTGGAAGCTGGTGTCGGCTTATGACGTCATCGCCATGCTGCCGGGCTCCGAGCGGCCCGACCAGTGGATCATCCGCGGCAACCACCATGACGCCTGGGTCAACGGCGCCACGGACCCCACGAGCGGCATGGTGGCCGTGCTGGAAGAGGCCCGCGCCGTGGGCGAGTTGGCGAAGACCGGCTGGCGGCCCATGCGCACCATCGTCTATGCCTGCTGGGACGGCGAGGAGGAGGGCCTGCTGGGCTCCACCGAGTGGGCCGAGACCCACGCGGACGAGTTGCGCGACAAGGCCGTGGTCTACATCAACTCCGACAGCAACTCCCGCGGTTTCTTCAGCGCCGGCGGCTCCCACTCCCTGGAAGCCTTCGTCAACCAGATCTCCCGCGACGTCACCGATCCCGAAAAGGGCGTTCCGGTGGGCCAGCGCGCCATGGACTCCGCGGTCGTCTTTGACAACGCGCCGCCCGAGGTCGTCCAGGAGATGAGGTCGAGCGGGAGCTTCCGCCTCTTCCCATTGGGCTCCGGCTCCGACTGGACACCCTTCCTCCAGCACCTGGGGATTGCCTCGCTCAACGTCGACTACGGCGGCGAGGACGAGTACGGCCAGTACCACTCGATCTACGACTCGTTCGACCACTACGTCCGCTTCATGGACCCCAAGTTCGAGTACGGCGTGACGCTCGCCAAGACCAACGGCCGCACCGTGCTGCGCCTCGCCAACGCGGACGTCCTCCCCTTCGAGTTCGAGCGCTCGGCGGCCACCATCGGCCGCTACGCCGACGAGGTCATGAAGATGCCGGACGAGTTGCGCAAGGAGACGGAGGAGAGGAACCGCCAACTGGACGACAAGGTCTTCCAGCACGTCGACGACCCCACCCAGACCTGGGTGGCGCCAAAGCGGCTGGACCCCGTGCCCTACCTGAACTTCGCCCCGCTCCAGAACGCGGTGGCGGCCCTGAAGAAGAGCGCCGCCGCCTACGGCAAGGCCTGGGCCGCGGCCACGGCCGGGGGCAAAGTACCGGCTCCGGACGTCCAGAAGCGGCTCGACGAAATCCTCATGAAGACCGAGCGTGCCCTGACCCGTAAAGAGGGCCTGCCCCGCCGCTCCTGGTACACCCACCAGATCTACGCCCCGGGCTTCTACACCGGCTACGGCGTCAAGACCCTGCCGGCCATCCGGGAGGCTCTCGAGCAGCGCAACTGGCAGGAGGCCACGGAGCAGATCGGTCTCGTGGCGGGCGTCATCGAGGGCTACGCCAGGGAGGTCGACCGGGCCACGGCGGTGCTGTCGCCCGGGAAGTAATCTCTACGCACCCGCACGGTGACCTCGGCCACGCCCGGAATCACCTCCGGCGGGCGGATGATCACCCGCACCGGGCAAGGCCGGCGTCGCCGTCGTAGAAGACGTTCGGGCTGCCCACATGTGCCACGAGATCTCCCACAGCCGGCCGACGATGATCAACTCCTCAAGGTTATACGATCGGCCCCGATGAAAATCCTGGTCCTCAACTGCGGTAGCTCGTCGCTCAAGTTCCAGCTCATCGAAACCAACGAGGACAGGATCCGTGAGGATCGCGACCGGAACCTCGCCAAGGGGCTGATCGAGGACGCGGGCGGCACGGCCATCCTCCACTACGAGACGGAGGGGAAGAAGCCGGTCCGCGACGCCGCCGGGACGTTCCAGCACAAGACGGCCGTGGAGAGGGCCCTTGCCGTGCTCACCGATCCCGAGACGGGTGTCCTGCCTCACAAAGACGAGATTGGCGCCGTGGGGCACCGGGTCGTTCATGGCGGCGAACGCTTCAAGACCTCGGCTCTGATCGACGAGGAGGTGATCGACGGCATCGAGGCCTGCATTGCTCTCGCGCCTCTGCACAACCCCGCCAACCTCCAGGGCTATCGCGCCGCCAAAGCCGTGCTGCCGGACGTGCCGCAGGTGGCCGTCTTCGACACGTCGTTCCACCAGACCATGCCGCCCGAGGCCTATCTTTACGCCCTGCCGTACAGCGTCTACGAGCGCCACGGCGTCCGCCGGTTCGGCTTCCACGGCACCTCGCACCGGTTCGTCTCGGGCCGTGTCTCCGCGCTGCTGGGCCGGGAGGCGGATGATCCCGGGCTGAGATTGATCACCTGTCACCTCGGCAACGGCGCCTCGGTCTGCGCCATCCGGGGCGGAAAATCGATCGACACCTCCATGGGCTTCACACCGCTCGAAGGATTGGTGATGGGCACTAGGAGTGGCGATCTCGATCCGGCGGCGCTCCTCTATCTGATGAGCCGCGAAGAGCTCGGCGCGGCCGAGGCCAACGCCCTGATGAACAAGCACAGCGGCCTGCTCGGTCTCTCGGGCCTCTCCTCGGACATGCGCACGCTGCTCGAAGCCGAAGAGAAGGGCAATGAGCGCGCCCGCCTCACCATCGAGGTCTTCTGCTACCGCCTGAGGAAGTACATCGCCGCCTACGTGGGCACGCTTGGCGGGGTGGACGCCCTCGTCTTCGCAGGTGGCATCGGCGAGAACGCGCCCGCCATCCGGGAGCGCACCCTTCAAGGTCTCGACGCCCTGGGGCTCGCGCTCGATCCGGACCGCAACGCGGCTGCCCAGGGTGTCGAAGCCGAAATTTCCCCTGAGGGCGCCCGCTCCCGCGTCTACGTGGTGCCGACGAATGAGGAATTGCTGATCGCCCGGGACACGTTCCGGATCGTCGATACAACCTACTGATCCCCTGACGTCCCCTCCGCGTCATTGCTCGTCTCCTTGCCGCCCCGCGAGGGCGCGCCCCGGCCGCCCCAACTCCAGTCGCGGATCTCGGGCATGTCGTCCCCGTGCTCCTCGATGTACTGCTTGTGATCGATCAGCTTGTCGCGCAGGGCCTGCTTGAGATATGCGGCGCGGGGGCCGAGCTTGGGAACGCGATCGATCACGTCGTCCACGAGGTGGAACCGATCGAGATCATTGCGTACCGCCATGTCGAAGGGCGTGGTCGTGGTGCCCTCTTCCTTGTAGCCCCGTACGTGGAGATTGCGATGGTTCGTCCGCCGGTAGGTGAGGCGATGGATCAGCCAGGGAGATCCATGGAAGGCAAAGATGATCGGTTTATCCGTGGTAAACAGACCGTCGAATTCTTTCTCCGAAAGGCCGTGCGGATGCTCGCTCGCGGGCTGCAGCGTCATCAGGTCCACGACGTTCACCACCCGCACCTTGAGATCCGGCAGCGACTGGCGCATCAGGTCCACGGCAGCCAGGGTCTCGAGCGTCGGCACGTCGCCCGCGCAGGCCATCACCACGTCGGGCTCGCCGCCCTGATCGTTGCTCGCCCAGCCCCAGATGCCGATGCCCGCTGTGCAGTGCTTCACGGCCGCGTCCATGTCCAGCCACTGCGGCGCCGGCTGCTTGCCGCAAAGGATCACGTTGACGTAGTGCCGGCTGCGCAGGCAGTGATCGGTCACCGAGAGCAGGCAGTTGGCGTCCGGCGGCAGATAGACCCGCACCACCTCGGCCTTCTTGTTGACTACGTGATCGATGAAGCCCGGGTCCTGGTGGCTGAAACCGTTGTGGTCCTGCCGCCAGACGTGCGAGGTCAGCATGTAGTTGAGCGAGGCGATGGGCCGCCGCCAGGGGATTTCGCGGGTGACCTTGAGCCACTTCGCGTGCTGATTGAACATCGAGTCCACGATGTGAATGAACGCCTCGTAGCAGGAGAAGAAGCCATGCCGGCCCGTCAGGAGATAGCCTTCGAGCCACCCCTGGCACTGGTGCTCGGAGAGCATCTCCATCACCCGGCCGTCCGGCGAAACGTGATCGTCCGTGGGCAGGACCTCCGCCGTCGAGTCCCGGTCCGTGGCCTCGAACACGGCGTTCCAGCGGTTCGAGGCCGTCTCGTCCGGGCTGAAGATGCGGAAGTTGCGGGTCGCGGCGTTCTTCCGGAGAACGTCGCGCAGGAACGTGCCCTGCACCCGCGTGGCCTCGGCCAGGACGGCCCCGGGCGCGGGCACGTCGACGGAATAATCGCGGAAGTCGGGCAGGCGCAGGTCGCGCAGCAGCACGCCGCCGTTCGTGTGGGGGTTGGCGCTCATCCGGCGCTCCCCTTTGGGAGAGAGCCCGGCGATCTCGGGGCGCAGCCGGCCGGTCTCGTCGAACAGCTCCTCGGGCCGGTAGGAACGCATCCAATCTTCCAGCAGCTTCACGTGGCCGGGGTTCGTGGCCATCTCGGCCATGGGCACCTGATGGGCGCGCCAGGTGCCTTCGACCGGCTTGCCGTCCACCTCCTTGGGACCATTCCAGCCCTTGGGGGAGCGCAGAACGATCATGGGCCAGCGGGGGCGCTCGCGGAAACCGTCCTCCCGGGCCTCGGTCTGGATGCGCCGGATCTCGTCGAAGACCTCGTCCATCACCGTGGCCATGCGCTGGTGCATGGATTCGGGATCGTCGCCTTCCACGTAATAGGGAGCGTGGCCGTAACCCTTGAGCAGCCAGTCCAGCTCCTCGTGGGGGATGCGCGCCAGCACCGTGGGCCCGGCGATCTTGTAGCCGTTCAGATGGAGGATAGGCAGCACGGCGCCGTCGTGCACCGGGTTCAGGAACTTGTTCGAATGCCAGCTCGTGGCGAGCGGTCCCGTCTCGGCCTCGCCGTCGCCGACCACGCAGGCGACGATGAGATCCGGATTGTCGAACGCCGCGCCGTAGGCGTGGGAGAGGGCGTAGCCGAGCTCACCCCCCTCGTGGATCGAGCCCGGCGTCTCGGGCGCCGCGTGGCTCGGGATCCCCCCGGGAAAGGAGAACTGCTTGAAGAGGCGTTTCATCCCCTCCCCGTCCTCCGAGACGTTCGGGTAGATCTCGCTGTACGTGCCCTCCAGGTAGGCGTTGGCCACGATGCCCGGCCCGCACTGGCATGGGCCCGTGACGTAGCGCATGTCGAGCTCCCGCTCCTAGAG
>CAXTNS010000522.1:3023-5087 GCA_964245465.1 uncultured Thermoanaerobaculia bacterium | reverse complement strand
AGAAGGGGCTCCAGAGGGGTCTCCAGGAGGGGCGTCAGGTGGGACGTCAGGAGGGTGAAGCCCGGATTTTGCTCCGGCAGCTCCGGATGAAGTTCGGTCCTCTGGCACCTGAGGCCGAAGAACGGGTGCGCTCCACGGACGCGGACCGTCTCCTGGAGTGGAGCGAGCGGGTATTGACGGCCGAGCGTCTCGAGGACGTGTTTGGAGACTGAGCCGAGCCCGCTCGGCGGTTGAAAGGAGGGGCTATGGCGCTTCTGCGCGGATCGATGGAAGAGAAGTACGAGATCCTCGAAAAGCTCCGGCAGGGTGGGATGGGCGCGGTCTACAAGGTGCGGCACCGCCTGCTGGACGAGGTCCGGGTGGTCAAGGTGCTCCGCTCCTGGGCCCTGGGCAGCGAGGACGCCCGGTCCCGGTTCCTCCACGAGGCGCGGGTGGCGAGCCGGCTGCGGCATCCGAACCTCGCCGTGCTTCACGACTTCGCCGTGGATGAGGACGGCGAGGCCTGGCTCGTCAGCGAATTCATCGACGGCTGGACCCTGCGTGAGCTGCTCCGGCGACTGGGGCCGCCGCCTCTGTCCCTGGGCCTGGAGATCGGCCGGCAGTCTCTGAAGGCGATCGGCCATCTTCATCGCCAGCGCATCGTCCACCGCGACATCTCGCCGGACAACCTCATGCTGACCCGGGACGCCGACGGCCTGCCCCTCGTCAAGCTGATCGACCTAGGGATCGCCAAAGCTCTGGAAGACGGTTCCGGGGTCACGGCCACGGGCGTCTTCCTCGGCAAGCCGCGCTACGCCTCGCCCGAGCAGTTCGGGGAGGCCCCGGTGGACGAACGGAGCGATCTCTACTCCTTCGGCGTCGTCCTCTATGAACTGCTGACCGGCCGCTGCCCGATCGCCGGACACGACGCCCTGTCCCTGATGGCGGGCCATCTCCAGCATCCGCCGCTCAGCTTCGACGAGAGCGATCCCGACGGGAAGATCCCCCCTGACCTGCGGGCGGTCCTGATCGGGGGCGCCCTGGAGAAGCAGCCGGAGGACCGCGTCCCCACCGCGGAAGATTTTGCCCAGGCCCTCCAGGAGGTCCAGGCCCGGTACCCCGTGTCCGGCGCGGAGCTCGAGGCCGTCTTCGGTCCCATGATCCTGTCGTCGCCGCCCCAGGAAGGGGAGGAAGCCGAATTCGAAGAGGAGGCGGAGCCTTCGGACAGCCTCTATCTCCGCGCGCCGGAGTCGGATACCACCCGTTCCGGCGCTCTGCCGCTGGCTCTGGCGGTGCCCCTCGCGTCCGAGCCCTCGCGGGTGGACGAGTTGACCTGGGGAGGCCCCCCCGAAGAGCGAGGCTCCGGCCTGCTCTATGAGCCTCTGGGGGAGGCCGGAACGGCCGAGCCTCCAGGGGGACCGGAGTCCGTGGACAGCTCGCCCCTGCTTTTCCGGTTGGCGCTTTGGACGGCGGCCCTCCTGTTGCTGTTCGTCATCGCCCGCGGGTTCTGGTGGCCCGAACCGGATCCTCCAGAGTGGGCCGCCATACCTCGCGCCGTGCCCCAAACGCCGGCGGCTCCGGTCTCACCCCCTGCCGTAAAGCAGACCCTGGCGCCGCAGGCCGAGCCTCCGGTTGAGGAGGACCGCACCCTGGCGGAAGAGCTAGCTCCGGAGCCCGCGCCGGTGCCGCTGGCGCCCGCCCCCAGCCGGGTGGACTCGCCGAAGCCCGCCGCGCCGGAGCCGCGGACCGAGACGGCCGCTCCCGCCCTTGCGAAACGCCTCCCTCCCGTCTGGGACGAGGGACCCCAGCCCGCCGGCCTGCTCAAGCCCGGTCCGGGCGTGGAGCAGCCGGTGCCGCTGGACTTCCCCCGCTACTCCTATCCCGCCGAGGCCCGGGGCACGGGTCTGAGCCCGGACGTGCGACTGGCCGTGCTGGTGGACGAGCGCGGCCGGGTGATCGACGCCCGCGTTCGTGAGGGAGCGCCGCCGGAGCTCGGCTTCGAGGAGACGGCGCTCGCCGTGGCCAGGCGTATCCCCTTCCAGCCCGCCACCCGATATGACATCCCGGGGAAGATGTGGACGGAAG
>CAXTNS010000522.1:0-3013 GCA_964245465.1 uncultured Thermoanaerobaculia bacterium | reverse complement strand
GAAGTGATCCTGGAGTTCGTGGAGCGGTAGAGATCCTCGGCAAGATGCGCGAAGGCGGGATGGCGCCATCTACAAGGTGCGCCACCGCCTGCTGGACGAGGTCTGCGTCATCAAGGTCATCCGCTCTCAAGCCAATGCCGGAGGGAAGGGGGGCGAGGCAGCCGACCGCTTCCTGCGCGAGGCCAAGGCGGCCATCAAGCTGCGCCACCCCAACGTGGCCGTGCTGCACGACTTCGCCGTCACCGATGACGGCCAGGCGTTCATCGTCATGGAGCACATCGACGGCTGGAACCTGCTCGAAGTCCTGAGCGGCTACGGACCGCCGCCCGTCGCCCTGAGCCTCGAGATCGCCCGCCAGTCGCTCAAGGCCCCGGTCCCCATCCGTGGCGCCGCGGCCGTGAAACCGTCCCGCTCCAGGATCGCTTGGATTGCAGCCGGCATGGTGCTGTTCCTGACACCAGTGTTCTGTCAAGGCAGGATTGACCTGTTGGCCTCGTGGCACCGGCTGGAAGCCTCTCCGTAACTCGCACCGGAGTCCAAACGGCACCCACCGGCCGCGCGGGAACACGCGCCGAGGTTTCCGCCCCAACCGAAGCCGGCCAACGGCGGTCCGCTGGCCGTCTTGCAACACGAGAAGACCGCGCGAGGCAACACAAGAGGGTCAAATCCTCAGGCTTCGGCCTCTTTGGAACAACTCGCGAGCCTCATGCAACACCTGGGAACCTCGTTTCAACAAGTCAGTAGAACCTCCCGCACCTGTCGAGGAGACCCCCAGGCCGCCGGCTCAGTTCATCCATGCCACCCGGGACGGCATCGCTGGGAAGATGTGGACGGAGCTGTTGCTCGACTTCGCGGAGCCCTGAAACAGGGAGGATAGAATCCCTCCATGACGATCCGCCGCCTGCGCTCCGTCCTCCCTGTCCTTCTCTTCGTCCTCTTCGTTGCCTGCGCACAACGGGCCGCGGCCCAGCCGTACGACGACTGGGTCATCTACCAGATCATGGTCGACATGTTCGCCAACGGCAGCACGGCCAACGACGGCGAGATCACCGGCTGGAAACATCCCAACTACGCGGGCGGCGACCTTCAGGGCATCCTGGAGCACGTGGACCATATCCAGGCGCTGGGGGTCAACACCGTCTGGCTCTCCCCGGTCTTCGCGGCCCGCTCCTCCCATGGCTATGACGCCACCAACTACTACCAGATCGGCGGCGCCGTGGCCGTGCCGAACGATCCGGCGGCCTCGCTCGACCTCTTCCGGAAGCTGGTCAAGGAGCTGCACGGCCGGGGCATCCGCGTGATGCTCGACGTGGCGCTCAACCACGCCAGCGCGTCCTACGACCGCGGCGCCGGGGATCCGGACAAGCTCCGCCCGCGCAACACCACCGGCCGGCAGGAGGCCGAGAAGGTCTGGGATGGCTGGGGATCGAATTACCGCTACTGGGACTTCGACCACGCCCCGACCCGCCAGTTCCTGAAGAACGTGGCCCTCTACTGGCTCACCAAAGAGGACATCGACGGGCTGCGCCTCGACTACGTGCGCGGCGTCCCCCACGACTTCTGGGCCGATCTCTACGCGGACGTCAAGAAGGCCAAGCCCGGCGCCTTCCTGCTGGGCGAGGCCTGGATCGACGCCGGAGCGCCGGAGAAGAACGCGCGGGACATCGCCACGTACTTTGAGAAGGTAGGAGGACGGCCACAGCTCGACTCCCTCTTCGATTTCCCTATGCAGAGTGTGCTGACGGGAGTCTTCGCTCAGGGGCGGCCGGCTTCGGAGCTGGAGACCTGGCTCCAGAAGACGGAATCCATCTACGAGCCGGACGCGCGCCCCACGCGGTTCCTGGACAACCACGACATGGCCCGCTTCATGTCCTGGTCCGACCGGCCGGAGCGCCTCACGGCGGCCGTGGGTTTCCTGGCGAGCCTTACCGGTCCCATCGCGATCTTCTACGGCACCGAGACGGGCCTCTCCCATGTGGCGCCCAAGGCGGGTTTCACCGACGTTGGGCGCATCCCCATGCCCTGGAAGAGCCTGAACCCCGCCATCCTGGAGCCGGTGAAGAGGGCTCTCCAGGTCCGGCGCGAGCATCCCACCCTGTCCAGGGGGAGCCGCGTCCCCCTGTTCGCCGAGCGGGACCAGCTCGTCATGGCCAAGGTGACGCCCGAGGAGACCGTGCTCGTGGGTGTGAACCTCGCCAGTGAGCCGAGAGAGGTGACGGTGGACGCCTCCAGGGTCCTCGTTCCCGGATCGGCTCTCCAGCCGGTCCTCGGAGAGAGCACCGCCGCCTTCGTCCCCGAAACGGGCCAGGTCCGCTGGAAGCTGCCGGCGATGAGCACCGTGATGGTGGCCGCCAAAACGAAGTAGGGGCGGCCCTGGGTGGTCGCCCTCACGGCCCTTCCCTAAACCGGCCGGACCGAGTATCATCCGCGGCCATGGTCTTTCTCCTTTTTTGGGGTTGAAGGCGGCGTCGTTGATCCCGCAATGGCGCCGCCTCGTTTGTTTCTGCGCCCCCAAGACCTGAGCTCCCCTCTGAAATCCCACTTGGACGCCCAAGCGTCCTGACGCGTATCATGGTTCAGGAAGCCGTTCCTCCGAGACCGCTTTGTCCGTACCGCTGGAGCTCGTCGTGATGGGTAAGTTCTCAGTCGCCGCCGTCCTGCTCTTCCTCTTCGCGGGTGATGTCGCGCTGGCCCAGGAACGGGTTACGGCGCGGCAGCTCGTACGGACCGTCGATTCGGCCCTGGGGGATCTGGCCAAGGCGGCTTCGGAGCCCCGGGGCGGGCTCGATCCCAGGGACTCCAGGGCGGCGCCGTTCTGGAGCACCCTCAGCGGGCTGCGCATCCGCGTGCTGATGATCGAGAGCGCCCTCTCCCGGCGGGACGGGGAATTCTTTACGCTCCTGGACCAGGGGAGCACCGACCTGGGGGCCCTGCGGGTGGCCTGGGCGCGCGTGGGGGTCAACAACGCGCAGGCCGTCCGGAACCTGCGGATCGCCTCGGCTTCCTATCGGAC
>CAXTNS010000521.1:0-5089 GCA_964245465.1 uncultured Thermoanaerobaculia bacterium | reverse complement strand
GACGTGCTCTCCGAGCTCGAAAAGCTGCGCAAGGAAGCCATGCAGCAGGCCGCGGCGTCCCCGCGGCCGGCGACGGTGACAGCCGGGGCGACAGCGGCAGCAGCGGCGGCCGGCACCAACGGCCGGGGCGAGCTGTCGCGAACCATCGAGCTCACCCTGCGGCGCTCCGACTTCCAGCGCGCCCGCCGCTTCCTTGTCAGCTTCCAGGTGGAGGACGACCAGAATCGGGTCATGGACGCCGTGCGCGACCTCCAGGTGGACATCAAGGACGCCGTGGGCCTCGAAAAGCTCCTCCTGCGCCTGAACATCGCGCTGAACGCCAAGGAATAAGGGAGGGATCCGGCCGCGATGCGGTGCCCCTTCTGCTCCGAGAACCGCGACCGGGTGGTCGACTCGCGGGAGAGCCGCGACGGCGCGACCATCCGCCGCCGCCGTGAGTGCCTGAGCTGCAGCCGGCGCTTCACCTCCTACGAGCAGATCGAAGACATCCCCTACATGGTCGTCAAGCACGACGGTACCCGCGAGGAGTTCAGCCGCAAGAAGCTCCTCGGCGGCCTGCTCAAGGCGTGCGAGAAGCGTCCGATCCCCCTGAAGAAGCTGGAAGGGATCGTCGACGAGGCCGAGTCCGTGCTCACCGAGCGGGAAGACCGGGAGATCTCGACCCAGGAGATCGGCGCGTTCGTGATGGAGCGGTTGAAGGAGCTCGATCAAGTCGCTTATGTTCGTTTCGCCTCGGTCTACCGGCGGTTCGAAGACATCGACGCCTTCATGGACGTGGTCAAATCCCTGCTACAGCCTCCCGCCACTAGCAAGAAGAAGGAGTCGTAGATGGCCGCCAGGTTCGAATCCCTGTTCCTGATCTCCCGCTTCCAGGCCGAGCTCGACCGGCTGTTCCAGGAGGCCCTGCAGATCGGCGAGAACGATCTTCCCTTGGGGGAATGGCAGCCGTCGCTCGACGTGGTCGAGACGCCGTCGTCGATCCAGATCCTCACCGAGCTGCCGGGCTTCGCGGCCGAAGAATTGAAGATCGAGGTGCGGGGCACGCGCATCCTGATCTCCGGCGTCAAGTCCGCCACCGCGCTGCCCGGGTCGCAGCGGATCAAGTTCCACTGCCTGGAGCGCGGCCACGGCCGGTTCAGCCGCGAGATCCACGTATTCTCGCCCGTCAACACGCACAAGGGGACCGCCCGCCTGGCGGACGGGCTGCTGACGCTCGATTTCCCCAAGATCCAGGACAAGCGGCAAGAGGCTCGCGTATTGCATATCGAGGAGCCCGCGGGAGCCCCCGAGGGAGTCAATGATGAGTAAACCGCCAGGCGAGCCGCAGGAAGAAGCCATCAAGATCCCGGACGTCCTCCCCGTCCTGCCGCTCAAAGACACCGTCGTCTTCCCCTACATCATCCTGCCGCTCTCGGTGGGTCGGGACAAGAGCGTCCTGGCCGTGGACCGGGCGCTTTCCGAAAGCCGCGTCATCATGCTCGTGGCGCAACGCGACGCCGCCAACGACAATCCGGGCGAGCCCGACCTGTTCGAGGTGGGCACGGCCGCCGTGATCATGAGGATGCTCAAGCTGCCGGACGGCCGTATCCGCATCCTCGTCCAGGGCCTGTCGCGCGCCCGCATCCATCACATCAGCCAGATCGAGCCCTATCTCCAGGCAAAGATCGAGAGGATCGAAGAGCCGCCGGCCGGTAAGAGCGTCCTGGAGATCGAGGCCTTGGTGCGCAGCGTCAAGGAGAGCCTGGACCGCGCCGTGACCCTGGGCAAGGGGATCTCCGCGGAAGTCATGGTGATCGCCGCCAACCTGGAAGATCCGGGCCGGCTGGCGGACCTCGCGGCGAGCAACCTCGAGCTCAAGCTCTCCGAGGCGCAGGCGGTGCTCGAGACGATCGATCCGATCGAAAGGCTGCGCCGGGTCTCGGAGCTCCTGGCGCGTGAGATTCAGGTGCTCACCATGCAGCAGGAGATCTCTTCGCAGGCCCGTGGCGAGATCGACCGCAGCCAGCGCGAGTACTTCCTGCGCCAGCAGCTCAAGGCCATTCAGCAGGAGCTGGGCGAAGGCGAGGAGCTGGCCGAGGAGGTCGCCAACTACCGGCGCCTTGCCGAGGAGAAGAAGCTCCCGGAGGAGGCACGCGAGGAGCTCGAACGGCAGATCCGCCGCTTGGAGCGCAGCCACCCGGAGAGCGCCGAGACGCAGATCATCCGCACCTATCTCGACTGGTTGACGTCTCTGCCCTGGGAGACCACGTCCGAGGACAACCTGGACCTCGAGAACGCCCAGAACGTGCTGGACGAGGACCATTACGACCTGGAAAAGATCAAGGAGCGCATCCTCGAATACCTGGCAGTGAGGAAGCTCAAGTCCGACACCCGCGGCCCCATCCTCTGCTTCGTGGGTCCGCCCGGCGTAGGCAAGACCTCACTCGGCCGCTCGATCGCCCGCTCGCTGGAACGCAAGTTCGTCCGCATCTCGCTCGGCGGCGTGCGCGACGAGGCCGAGATCCGCGGTCATCGCCGTACCTATGTCGGCGCGCTGCCCGGCCGTATCGTCCAGGGTATCCGGCAGGCCGGCACGAGCAACCCCGTGTTCGTGCTCGACGAGATCGACAAGATCGGCGCTGACTTCCGGGGCGACCCGTCGTCGGCCCTGCTCGAGGTGCTCGATCCAGAGCAGAACTTCAGCTTCGTCGATCACTATCTCGGCGTGCCCTACGATCTCTCCCGGGTCATGTTCATCGCCACGGCGAACATGCTGGAGCCGATCCAGCCGGCTTTCCTCGACCGCATGGAAGTGATCCGCCTGACCGGCTACACGCAGGAGGAAAAGGTCCGCATCGCCCGGCTCCACCTGATCCCCAAGCAGACGAAGGAGAACGGGCTGACCGAGGAACAGGTCACGTTCACCGACGAGGCCGTGGCCGAGGTCATCTCCGGCTACACCAAGGAAGCGGGCCTGCGGAACCTGGAGCGCGAGATCGCCGCCATCTGCCGCAAGGTGGCGGTGAAGGTGGCGCGCGGTGAAGAGACGAAGATCGTGGTCGATCCTCCCAAGGTCGAAGAGTTCCTCGGCCCCCGCAAGCACTTCGCCGAAGAGCTGCTGAACCGCGACCGCGTGGGCGTCGCGACCGGCCTCGCCTGGACGGCGGTGGGCGGCGATCTGCTGTTCATCGAGGTCGTGGCCGTGCCGGGCAAGGGGCAACTCCTGCTCACGGGGCAGTTGGGCGACGTGATGAAGGAGTCCGCGCAGGCGGCTCTCTCCTATGCCCGGGCTTACGCGGCGGCTCACAACCTTCAGGAAGATTACTTCGCCAAGCACGACCTCCATGTGCACGTGCCCGCGGGATCGATCCCCAAGGACGGCCCGTCGGCCGGCATCACGATCGGCACGGCAATCCTATCGGTGCTGACCGGCCACGCGATCAACCGCCGGGTGGCGATGACGGGAGAGATCACGCTGCGCGGCGACGTGATGCCCATCGGCGGATTGAAAGAGAAAGTGCTCGCCGCCAAGCTCGCCGGCATCCATACCGTGATCGTGCCGAAGCTCAACCGGCGCGACCTGGCTGACATCCCGGCGTCGATCACCGACGGCCTGACCTTCCATTTCGTCGATCACATGGACGAGGTGCTGAAGCTCGCGCTGCTCAATCCCGACGAGCGCCAGCCGGTGGTGACTCCCGACGGTACGCCAGCACCCGCACCCGCAGACATCGCGACCGAGCAGCCGCAGCCGGCAACCGTGTGAATCGGACCGGTGAAGACGCTCTGATCGATTGGCTGCGCCGGCAGCCGGACACCTCCCTGATCGGCAACGACGCGGCGGTGCTGCCTCCAAGCGGTCCGTTCACCGTTACCGTCGATCATCAGATCGAAGGCGTCCATTTCCCATCCGGCCTCGCTCCGGAGGTCCTGGCGCGGCGCCTGCTGGCCGTGAACCTCTCCGATCTCGCGGCCATGGGCGCCTCTCCCGCCTACGCCTTCCTCGCCCTCGCGGCGCCCGCCGGTTTCGATCACAAGCGGTTCTTCAGGGCGCTCCTCGCCGCCTGCCGGCGGTATCGGCGATACGGATTGCGGCTCGCGGGGGGAGATCTCGCGAAAAACCCCTACGGCGTCACGGCGGCGCTCACGCTCCTGGGAACGAAAGAGGATCGCTCACGCTGGCTCACCCGCGACGGTGCCCGGCCCGGGCACGGCCTCTGGCTGGGCGGCACGGTGGGCGAGTCCGCCGCCGGACGCATGCTGATCGAACGCGGTGCGCGCTTCGCCGGACGGCGCGTCGAGCCTCCTCCCGGTTTCGAAGCGTTTTCTTTGGCAGTGGGGAGAGCCGTGCGTCGGCACCTGCAGCCGCGCCCGCAACTCGATCTCGGCCGCTGGCTCGGGCTTCAACGGGAAGGAGCGGCGATGGATGTTTCAGACGGCGTCGCGCGCGACCTCCACCGGCTCTGCCGCGCCAGCAGTATTCAAGGGGAAATCCAAGTGAAAATCGGAGCGGAGATCGAAGCGGCGGCGTTGCCTCTTCCAGATCGCTTCATTCCTCTTTGCGAAGCGATCGGCGCCGATCCGCTCGCATTGGCGCTCGGGGGCGGCGAGGATTACGTCCTGCTGTTCACGTTGCCCGCGGACCTCTTGCCGCCAGGGGAATTCGCCTGCCGCCGGATTGGAACGATCACGGAGCGGCCGGGCGTCCTCCTCCTCCAGGATGGAAAACGCCGGAAGCTGCCGGCGCTCGGCTGGGACCATCTCACTCCATCCAAATGAAAACCCCTCTCCTTCAGGAGAGGGGCAGGGGTGAGTCGCGCGGGCAGGACGCCTGCTGAACGATCAGCGGAAGAGGTTCTGGATGTTCTTGACCAGCCCCCGAAGCTTCTTCTCGAGGTTCTGCTGGGTCTTCTCGATCGACTTCAGGCGCTGAGCGAACGCGCCCGAAAAATCGCTCGACGTGCTCGATGCGCTCGACGTGGCACGCCCGCGTCCACCCTTGGCGGCGGCGGGACGGCCCGGAGGACGGCCAGGGCGGCCGGGGGGACGGCCCGGAGGACGCCCGGGACGCTTGGCACCAGTGGCGGCACCCGCGCCAGAGCCTTTCTTG